>VBIU01000116.1 GCA_005880945.1 Chloroflexota bacterium
TCGAACTCGAGATGCCGGACGAGAAGCGTGGCGGCCCGCAATGAGTCGAGCGCGTTGTCGACCGCTGCAAATACCGCCGGCTTGTCTTCCTGGAGGTCGCGGTCGTAGGCGAGCGGAAGGCCCTTCAGCACGGTGGCCAGGGCGACGAGGCTTCCGACCGCTCGGCCCGAGCGGCCCCGCAACAGCTCGGCGATGTCCGGGTTCTTCTTCTGGGGCATGAGGCTGGACCCCGTGGCGATCTCGTCGGCCAGCTTCACCAACCCGAACGCCGAGGTGGCCCACACCGCCACGTCTTCGCCCAGGCGGCTGAGGTGGACGGCCGCGCTCATGCACGCGTAGACGAGGTCAAGGGCAAAATCGCGTGCGGCGACGGCGTCCATGCTGTTGGCGGTCAAGCGCTCGAACCCGAGCTCCTTCGCGACGACCTTACGTAACAGAGGGAGCGTGGAGCCGGCGAGCGCTCCTGAGCCCAACGGCATCTCGTCGGCAGAGGCGTATGCATGTCGGAAACGCTCCGCGTCGCGCAGCAGCGGCTCCGCATGCGCCAGGAGATGGTGGCCGACGGTCACCGGCTGGGCCCGCTGCAGATGCGTGTAGCCCGGCATGGCCCAGCTCGCGTGCGCATGCGCCTGCGAGGCGAGCGATTCGACCGCTTCCGCGATGGAGCCCACGAGCTCGCTCGCCGCCGCGCGGCAATAGAGCCGAAGGTCGAGCGCGACCTGGTCGTTGCGCGATCGCCCCGCGTGCAGGGCCGCGCCCGCGGGAGTGAGCTCTGTCAACCGGCGTTCGATTGCTGTGTGGATGTCCTCATCGGTGTCGAGGAACTTCACCTGGTTCGAGTCGAGCTCGCGCCTGATGCGGCGCAGCCCTCGCTCGATGGCGGCAAGCTGCGCCGCGGAGAGAAGCCCCGCCGCCGCCAGGCCGCGCGCGTGCGCGACGCTCCCGGCGATGTCGAAGGGATAGAGCTCGAAGTCCATGTCGAGCGACGACGAGAAGCGCTCGAGCTCAGGCAGCAGGCGCCTTTCGAATCGAGCTCCCCACAACTTGCCGGACTTTCTCGTGGTTATGAGGTGAGCCTCTTCACTTCGCTCAGGAGGTTGCCCAGGTCGCGCGCGTGCAGCTGTCCCTGCACCTGCGAAGTCGTTCGCACCCCCATCCCCCACAACTTGATGAAGCCGGCGGCTGCCGACTGATCGAAAGCGTCGCCCTGCCCGTACGTCGCAAGCGCGAGCTGGTACAGCTGCTGCGGGCCCTTGCGTCCGACCACGTGCGACGAGCCCTTGAAGAGCTTGATGCGCACGTCGCCGGTGACGTGAGTCTGCGTTTCCGTCACGAAGGCGTTGAGGGCATCCCGCAGCGGGCTGAACCACAGGCCGTCGTAGACCATCTGCGCCCATTGCTGCGCAACGAGATCTTTGAACCGCGCCACCTCCTTGGGCAGGGTGATGTCCTCGAGCGCCTGGTGGGCCTGCAGGAGCAGCACTGCCGCCGGGGCCTCGTAGATCTCGCGCGACTTGATGCCGATGAGGCGGTTCTCGAGGTGGTCGATGCGGCCGACCCCGTTGTCGCCGCCTAGGCGGTTCAGGGTGGTCACGAGGTCGAGCGCGGCCGTCGCCTTCCCGTCCAGCGATACCGGCCGTCCTTGCTTGAAACCGATCTCGACGTACGCGGGCTCATCCGGGCACTGGCGCGGGTCACGCGTCCACGCGTAAACGTCTGCCGGGGGCTCGGCCCACGGGTCTTCGAGCACCCCCGCTTCGATGGACCGCCCCCATAGGTTCTCGTCGGTCGAGTAGGGCGAGCGGAGGGTGGCTGGAACCTCGATGCCGTGCTTTCTCGCGTACTCGATTTCGTCGTCGCGGTTCATGTCCCACTCGCGCACGGGCGCCACTACCTGCAGGTCGGGAGCGAGAGCCGCCGTCGTCACGTCGAATCGCACCTGGTCGTTGCCCTTGCCGGTGCAGCCGTGGGCGATCGCAGTCGCGCCTTCGCGCCGGGCGATCTCCACCATCATCGCCGCGATCAATGGTCTGCCGAGCGCGGTCGCCAGCGGGTACTCCTTTTCGTAGACGGCTCCCGCCTGCAGCGAGGGCCACACGAAAAGCTCCAGGAATGGCGCGCGGCCGTCGGCGACGTACGCCGCCGACGCGCCGGTCTTGAGCGCGCGTGCCTGGATGGCGTCCAGATCCTTTTTCTCTCCGAGATCGACAGTGAACGCGACCACGTCCCAACCCTTGTCCTTCAGCCAGCGGATCGCGACCGAGGTGTCGAGTCCACCCGAATACGCAAGGACGACCTTTCTAGTCGACATGCCCCAGAAGATCCTTGAGCGCCCGACCCGCTCCTCGGCGGCGAAGCACGGCGATGATGGTGTCGTCGCCGGCGACGGTGCCCGCGACGCCGGGCAGGGCAGCTTCGTCGATGCGGCGCGCCACCAGGTTGGCGGTGCCGGGCGGGGTCTTGATCACCACGACCGGCTCGACGAGCTCCACCGAGAGAACCAGCTCGCGGACGAGGTCGGTCGAGCTCCTGTAGCCGCCCACGGAGCGCACCAGCCCGAGCTCCTGCACGTCTCGGGAGATCGTGGCCTGCGTGGCGCGCAGCCCGCGACGCGCCAGCGCCTCCGCCAGCTCCTGCTGCGTGTGCACTCCGCCGCGGTTCACCAGCGCGAGGATTGCCTGGTGGCGCTGCCCCTTGGTCGCGGTCACGCGAGGACCTTGAGCATGATGTCCTGCGCCCGCTCGATCTCGGCCTCGGTGATGATCAGCGGCGGCACCAGGCGGACCGAGTTCTCATCGACGGCGTTGACGATCAGCCTGGCGTCAAGGCACGCTTGCTGAAACGCCTTCGCGCGAGGCTCTTCGAACTCGAATGCCTGCATCAGGCCGACACCGCGAACGTCCTTGACGCCGAGCTCCATGAGCGCGGCGTGCAAGAGATCACCCATCTCGGCGGCATGGCCGACCAGCCCGTCGCGCTCGACCACGGCAAGGACGGTCAGCGCCGCCATGCACGCGAGGGGATTGCCGCCAAAGGTCGATCCGTGGTCGCCAGGCTCGAAGACGTCGGCTCTCGGCGAGGCGAGGCACGCGCCGATCGGAATTCCACCCCCCAGGCCTTTGGCGAGGGTCATCACGTCCGGCGTGATGCCGTCGTGCTGGTGAGCGAACCACCTGCCGGTGCGGCCGAGCCCGGTCTGGACCTCATCAAGGATCAGGAGGAGACCCTTCTCGTCACACCACTTTCGGACATCGGCGAGGTAGCCCTTCGCGGCCGGCACGATCCCGATCTCACCCATCACCGGTTCGAGCATCACCGCGACGGTTTGCCCGGTCGTCGCGGCCTTGATGGCCTCGATGTCGTTGAACGGCACGTGCACGAAACCGTCGGGCAGAGGCTTGAACGGATCGGAGTACTTGGGCTGGCCGCCGGCAGTCACCGCCGCCAGGGTTCGGCCGTGAAAGGAGCCCACGCTGGTGATGATCTCGAAGGCCCCGTCCCGGTTCCGGGTTCCCCACTTGCGCGCGATCTTGATGGCAGCCTCGTTCGCCTCAGCCCCCGAGTTGCAGAGGAACGCGCGCGACGGGAATGACAGCTCGACGAGGCGCCGCGCGAGCTGGACCTGGGGCTGGGTGAAGTAGAGGTTCGAGGTGTGGATCAGGGTCTTGACCTGGCCTGTCACGGACCTCGCGACGTCGGGATGGGCGTGGCCGAGCAGGTTGACGGCGATCCCGGCCACCAGGTCGAGATACTCGCGACCCTCCTCGTCGTAAAGAAGGCAACCCTCGCCTCGAACAAAGGTGACCGGCAGGCGCCGACCCGTCTGCATGAGGTACTTCTCGGCGAGCTCCGGGGTGGTCGGTGTCAATCGAGCCCCATCACGGCGTGACCATCGTGCCGATGCCCGCCTCGGTGAAAAGCTCGAGCAGCAAAGCGTGCGGCGTCCGGCCGTCGACGATGTGCGCGAGGGGAACAGTCTCCAGCGCCCTGAGGCATGCCTCGAGCTTGGGGATCATCCCGCCGGTGACCTCGCCGGCTTCGATCCTCTGGCGGGCGTCGTCCTTCGACAGCACCGCGACCACTCCCCCGTCGACGCCCAGCACGCCAGGCACGTCGGTGAGCAGGATGAGCTTGGCCGCGTTGAGAGCCACCGCGATCTCCGCTGCGACGGTGTCGGCGTTGATGTTGTAGGCGTGCCCGTCGTAGCCGAGCCCGATCGACGCGATGACCGGTATGTAGCCGCGGCCCAGCAGGGCGGTGATCGGCTCCTTGTTGACCTGCGTGACGCGGCCGACAAATCCAAGCGACTCGCTCAGCGGCTCGGCGATGATGCTCGGGCCGTCCTCGCCGCTCATGCCGACCGCCTGGCCGCCCAGCCGGTTGATGTTGGCGACGATGTCGGGGCTCACCTTCCCAGTGAGCACCATCTTCACGACCTCCATGGTCTTGTCGTCGGTGATTCGGAGCCCCTTCTCGAAGGTTGACTTGATGCCCAGGCGCTCGCTCATCGCGGTGATCTCGGGACCGCCGCCGTGCACAAGCACCGGCTGCATCCCGACGTAGCGCAGCAGCACGACGTCGAGCAGGGTCTCGTCCCTCGCCTGCTCGATGGCATTGCCACCGACCTTGATCACGACGATCTGGCCGTGGAACCGCTTGATGTAGGGCAGCGCCTCGACCAGGACCTTGGCACGTTCTTCGACCGTCAGCGTCATGTCGTGTAGTCCGCGTTTATTCGCACGTACTCCTCCGAAAGGTCACAGCCCCAGGCCTCGGCGCGGCCGTCCGCCAGCCCAAGCGTGGCCACTATCTCGATCTCCGGCTGTTCGAACGCGCGCCTCACGGCCGAGAGGTCGACGTTGACCCCCGCGCCCCGCTCGAACACGACGAGCCCGCCCACGCTCAGGTGGAGCTTGTCGAGCGCCAGTTCCGCGCCACTGTAACCGAGAGCGCACACGATCCGGCCCCAGTTGGGATCCCCGCCGTGAACCGCGGTCTTGACCAGGCTCGACGAGGCCACCGCTCGTGCCGCGGTGCGCGCGTCTGAGTCAGAAAGAGCGTCGACGACTCGCACCGTGATCAGCTTGCTGGCACCCTCGCCGTCGTTGGCGACCGCGCGCGCGAGCTGACGGGCCACCTCCAGGAGGGCCATCTCCAGCAGCTCGGCCTCCACGCTTCCGGCCCGGATCGGGGAGTTGCCCGCGGCCCCGTTGGCGAGGATCAGGAAGGTGTCGTTGGTCGAGCTGTCGCCGTCGATGGTGACCTGGTTGAAGCTCCGATCTGCGATGGGCTTGACGAGCCTTGCCATCAAGCCCGACTCGACGGCGGCATCGGTGGTGATGTAGGCGAGGAGGGTGCCCATGTTCGGGTGGATCATTCCCGATCCCTTGCACATGCCCCCGACCCGAATCGTCGCGCCAGCAACATCGACCTCGAGCTGCGCAGTCTTCGGGACTGTGTCGGTGGTCATGATCGCGTGCGCCGCGCGCTCGCCGCCGTCTGGGCTGAGCCGGTCGCACGCCTCGGCGATGCCTGTCTTGATGGCGGCCATGGGCAGGTAGCGCCCGATGACACCGGTTGAGCTCACCAGCACCTGGTGAGGGTCGAGGTCGAGCCGGTCGGCGGTGAGCTTGGCCATGAGCAACGCGTCCTTGAAGCCCTGGGCGCCAGTGCATGCATTCGCGTTGCCAGAGTTGATCGCGAGCGCGCGCACGCGATTGTGCTCGAGATGCAGCTGGTCGATGACCACCGATGCGGACTTGACCTTGTTGGTGGTGAACACCCCGCCGGCGTCGCATCCATGCTCGGACTGGATGACGCAGAGGTCGTCCCGCTGGTTGGTCGGTATCGCCGACGCGCCCGTCGTGAAAGCCTTGATCCCGCAGGCAGCGCTGCCCGCGCGGAAACCTCGCGCGAAGGTCACGGCCATTGGACTGGACTCTCCAGCGCGGTCGTCCGGCCGAACCCGAAAGCGATGTTGAAGCACTCCACGCCTTGACCTGATGCGCCTTTAACCAGGTTGTCCAGTGCGCCCGTCACCACCGCCTTCTGCCCCTGCGCCGCGACGTTGATCAAGCAGAGATTGGAGTGGCTGGCAAGCTTGGTCGTCGGGCTCTGGGCCAGCACCTTCGTGAAGGGTTGGGCGTCGTAGAACTCCGAGTAAGTCTCCTGCAGCTCCGTGAGCGAGCCCTTCAAGTCGAAGTAGCAGGTCACCAGGATCCCTCGTGTCATCGGAACGAGGTGCGGGACGAAGGTCACTCGCACGCCGTTTGCGCTCAGCACATGGAGCTCCTGCGTCACCTCGGGAAGATGCCGATGACCGGAGATCGCATAAGCCCCGATCGACTCGTTGACCTCGCTGAAATGGGTGCTGATGCCAGGCGAGCGGCCGGCGCCACTCACTCCTGACTTGGCGTCGACGACGACGTCCGACCCGATCACACCGGCAGCCGCCGCCGGGGCAAGCGCGAGGATCGCGGCGGTCGAGTAGCAGCCTGGCACTGCGATGAGCTCCGCATCCTTTAGGTCGCGCTCGTGCAGCTCCGGCAGCCCGAACACTGCCTTGGGCAGAAGGGCGGGCGCGGGATGCTCTTGCTTGTACCAGACGGGATACTGCGCGGCGTCCTTGAGTCGGAAGTCGGCGCTCATGTCGATCACGCGAGCGCCGCCGGAGAGCCAGCCCTCCGCCTTGGCCGCGCCCACGTTGTGAGGCAGGCAGCTGAAGACGGCGTCGACACCCTTCTGCTCGAGCTCCGGCTGAAAGGTCCCGGCGATGTCGAGAAGCGGAAAGACGGCAGAGTAAGGCTGTCCAGCGAAAGAGCGCGACGTGAGCTGGGTCAGCTCGACGCCAGGATGGCGCGCCAGTAGATGAACGAGCGTCATGCCGGCATACCCGTTGGCCCCGGCCACCGCCACCTTCAGTCTATTACCCATGGACGCATGAGTATACATTCGACTGCATAAACATCCGACAGAGAAAAGCGGGCGTCCGGGGAGGGAGGCTAGTCCGGTCCCCGCGGCATTGGACCGAATGTCAGCGTCGGCGGGATTGTCAGTATCTCCCCGTCATCGCCGCGAACCAGCTGCCAGTTGCCCTCATGCGCCATCCAGTGATGCCGGTAGCAAAGCAGTGCCAGATTC
>VBIU01000043.1 GCA_005880945.1 Chloroflexota bacterium
GGCCTCGAAGGTTGGTCCATCGAGGTACTTGATGTTTTCCATGCCAAATACAAGCCCTGCAACCAAGGCGGTATTCCGCCACAGTTGAGCCCGTGAACGGGTCGCTGAGCGCCGACATCCTGACCGCCGAAGCCGACCTCAGGGGACCTTCCCCCGACGCGTGGTTCGAGCGGCTCGACGGCGATAGCGAGGGTCTGGAACAGGCGCTGGGATGGTCGCTGGAGCACGACCATGAGCAGGGGTTGCGCCTGGCGGGTGCCGTGTGGCCGTACTGGCTCGCCCGCGGACAGCTGGACTCGGGCCGAGCCTGGCTGACTCGCCTGCTCGACGCGTCGGAGTGGGGGGAGCGCACCCAGGGCAGGGCCAAGGCTCTCTACGGGGCGGGCACCCTGGCGTTCATCCAGGGCGACCGGGAGCCGTCGCTGCGGCTGCACACCGAGAGCCTCGCGATCGCTCGCGAGCTGAGCAACCTTGGGCTGGAGGCCGACGCGCTGATCGGGCTCGCGCGTGTGGCGGTGCTCGACGGCGACGCGCTCATCATGGAGCAGCGGGCATACGGGAGCCTCGAGGCGGCTCGGGCGGCCGGCGATCAGCAGAGAGTCGCCACGGCCCTCCACCACGTGGTCGAAGCCAAGCGACGGCAAGGTCGTTACGACGAGGCTCTGCCCCTGTACGACCAGAGCCTCGAAGCGCACCGCGCCCTCGGAGACGAGCGAGGCGTCGCGCTCGAGCTGCACAACCTGGGCAACGTAGCAAGGCTCACGGGCGACGCCACGACGGCCGCAGCGCATCTGCGGGAGAGCCTCGAGATCGCTGCGCGCTTGAAGAGCGAGAGGCTGATCGGATACTGCCTCTTAGGATTGGCGCACCTCGCCGGTGAGCGGGGGGACTGGCATCGCACCGCTCGCCTGCTTGGCGCGTCGGCCGCGATATTCGAGAAGGTTGGGGCGGCGCTGGATCCTGATTACGTCGGCGATCGCGACAAGACGCAAACTGGCGCCCTGGGCGCGCTCGGCGCCGAGGAGTGCGCCGCCGAGGTCGCCGCGGGTGGCGGCCTGGAGCTGGAGGCGGCCGTCCGCGAAGCGCTAGCCTGAGCCGGTGGCGATCGCTCCAGCCGTCCGGCCCAGGTCTGTTTTGGACCAGGCCTTGCGGCAGTTCGGCGACCGGCTTTTCGAGGCGGCGCCCGGTCTGACGACCTGGATTCTTCTGCTGGCGCCGGCCTGGATCCCGATCATCTTCCATTCGACCGGGGCTCTCCTGGTCGCCGGGGTAGTCCTCGTCTATGACATCTACTGGCTCTTTCGCTCGATCACCGTCGTTAGCGGGGTGTACAGCACGATGCACCGCATGCGGCGCGACATGAAGAAGGACTGGCTCGCGCTCTGCGTCGAAGAGAGGGAGCACGGCCGCCACGATCCGCTGCAGTACACGCATCTCTGCGTGATCCCGACCTACACCGAGCCCTATCACGTGCTGGAGAAGACCGTCCAGGCGATTGTGGATTCGAACTACCCGTCCAACCTGAAGATGATCGGGATCATCACGCGCGAGACCGACAAGCCGGGGTGGGAGAACGTCGCGCTGCTAAAGAAGAAGTTCGGCGACCGGCTTGGCGGCTTCTATCACATCAAGGATCCGCTCGAGCCAGGAATCGTCATCGGCAAGTCCGCGGCGATGAACTGGGGCGGGCGCTGGATGGTTCGTGTGCTGACCGAGGAGGGCCGCGACCTGAAAAAGGTCCTGATCACCGACCTCGACTCCGACTATCGAGTGCACCCGCAATACTTCGCGTGGATCAGCTTTCACCACGCGCGCGAGCCGATGCGCGACTACGTCATCTGGCAGCCGGTACCGCTGTTCCACAACAACATCTGGCAGGTGCCGATGGCAGTGCGCGTCATGTCGGCGAGCACATCGCAGTGGCAGATGTTCCTGCACTCGCGGCCGCACAGGCTCGTGGCGTTCAGCAGCTACACGTGCAGCCTCGAGTTCGTGCACCTGGTTGGCTACTGGGACAAGGACGTCATCCCGGAGGATTCACGGTTTTACTGGAAATCCTTCTTCGCGTTCGGCGAGCGCTTCTCGATGAAGTCCGCCTACCTACCCCTCTATGGAGACTCGCCGAACTCTCGCGATTACGCGTCCACGCACATGAGCCAGTACAACCAGATCAAGCGGTGGGCCTGGGGAGTCACCGACGTGCCGTACGTCCTGACGCATCTCTTCCGGCACCCCGAGATTCCCCGGGGGCTTCGCTTCCGGCGTTTCTACAACCTCTTCGTCAACCACTTGAACTGGGTTTTCCTGCCCCTCCTGCTGATGTTCGGCGCCTCGGTTCCGCTTTGGGTGAGCACCGACTTTTCGCTGACCGACGTGGGTCAGACCCTATGGTCGGCGTCGGGACTGCTGCTCACGACGACGCTGTCGACAGTGGTCTTCTTCATGTACTTCGAGTGGTTGATGCTGCCGCCGAAGCCGGCGAAATGGCCGATCTGGAAGAAGGCTGCTGTGCACGTGGAATACCTCGCCTACCCGGTGATCGGCCTGGTGATGAGCGTGCTCCCGGCGCTGGAGGCGCACACGCGCCTGCTACTGGGCCGCAACCTCGAATACAAAGTGACCGAAAAAGCTTAGGTCGGACTACGCCCCGCAGACCGGGTTGTTGATGAACCACGGCAAGCAGAACTGCGGGCCTGCCAGGGCCCAAAGGGTGAGCAGGGCGATGAAGGCCAGGAAGAGGACCCAGCCCGTCCCCGTGATGATGTTGCGGCCCGGCACCGGCCAGCCCTTCCAGCCCAGTCGCTTGGCGACCCTCGGGCCTGCGATGGCGTCGATGAAGGGCCACACGAGCAGGGCGAGGCCCGCGACCGTGGGGATGACAACCGCCATGAACAGCTCGGGTCCGAGCTTGATGAACTGGAACAGGAAGAGGAAGTACCAGTCCGGCCTCGGGATGGTGGCGGCGCGCGGATCGGCCGACGGCTCGAGCTGCAAGTTCTTCTGCACGAAGTAGGCGAGCAGGCCGACAGCGACCAGCATCACCACCGCGATGATCGGGTACGGCCAGAAGTGGTCGGGGAAGAATGGATGCGTGTCCTCGTCCGGCATGTCGTCGGCGAGGTGGTGACCCGCGGCGCCCATCAGGATGGGGAAGAGGGCGAGCCCGACGACCACTGAATAAAGGATGTGGTCCGGTCCGATTGGCAGCCTCTTCCACTCCGGTTCGAGCACATGGCCGCCATGCGAGTCAACTTCGACGATGGGGATCTCGGTTGCCGCCGTCGCCGCGCCGGGTCCGCCTTTGTCGATTATTCGGTCGTCCATCTACATCGGCTCCGAGATTCCGTGGGCGCGGATGAACCGGAAGTGGACATACATGAGGAGCGTGATCAGCGCCGGAAGAAGGAACACGTGGATGGTGAAGAATCGCTGCAGGGTGGGCGGCCCCACCACCGGCCCGCCCTGGAGAATCTCGCGGATGAATTCGCCGAGTTGTGGCGGCGGGGGCAAGCCGGCGATCTTGATGGTGACCTCGGTCGCGAAGTAGGCCTTCTGGTCCCAGGGGAGGAGGTAGCCGGTGAGCGAGAACGCCAGGATCAGGAGGAGCATGACGACGCCGACCATCCAGTTCAGCTCACGTGGAGCGCGGTACGAGCCCGTCCAGTAGACCCTGGCCATGTGGAGCAGCACCATGATGATCAGGAGGTTGGCGCCCCAGAAATGGACTCCGCGGATCAGCCAGCCGAGGTACACGGTGTTCTGGATGAACTGGACGCTTGTGTAGGCGGGCGCCGGGATGCCCGTCGCGTCGGGGACGTAGTAGAGGGATAGGAGGATGCCGGTCAGAAGCTGAAGGACGATGAGGATGAAGACCATCCCGCCAAAGCAGTAGTAGAAGGCGTTGGCGAAGTTGGGGACGCGTTGGTAGAGCGCCTCGTCGACGGACTTCGTGAACGGATACCGCTCGTCGAGCCACTCCACGACGGCCACCTGGATCTCACGGGGGTGGGGGATCGCCACCTCAGAAACCGAGCTCCAGTCCATCGACAACGATGGTCTTGGGGTCGGAGCCCTGCTTCCAGCTGAGGTCCGAAAGAGGGGCTGTCGCAGGGCCGTGCAGAACAGTCCCGTCAAGGTGGAAGCGGGAGCCGTGGCATGGACAGTCGAAGGTGCTGTCGGTCGTGTTCACGGCTATCGGGCAGCCCAGGTGCGAGCAGTTGATAGCGAAGACGTGAGGCTTGCCGTTGGTGTCCTTGACCGCGAACCCACCGAACGCGAGCGCGCCGGGAGCGTTGTCGCCGCCGCCGTTGGCCATGATGAAAGCGGTGTTGGGGCTGGTCGGCGCGTCGAACTTGACGGCCTCCCCGTTGGCGAGCTGGTCGAGCGGCTTATCCAGCGCCACCGTCACCGGCAGCTTCTTCTGGCCCTTCGGAGGGGCCGGCCAGAGGTAAACGAGGATCGGAGCCAGGCCCACCACGACGGTGGCGGTCAACAAACCGGCCATCCACCACCCGAGGAACGTCCGACGGGTGAATCGCGCCGGCGCAGTCGAATCTGCCATCCGGCCCGAATTCTAACGGCCTGACGATGCGTAGAGATAGGGGGGTAGGCCGACCGCCTGGCGCACCTCGACCATGGTCTGGCGCGCGACATCGCGTGCCGTCTCGCTCCCCTCGTCGAGGATGGCAGCGACCGACTGCGGCGTCAGGCCGGCGCGAACGTCGCGAAACGGTTTGAACCTTTCGATGATCCGCTCCGCCAGCAGCTCCTTCTTCTTGGCGCAGCCGATCTGCGCTTTGCGGCACAGGTCCCAGTAGTGCTGCCAGTCGTCGAAGAAGAACTTGTAGTAAGCGCACACGTTGCAGCTGCGCGGATGGCCCGGCTGGTTCATGTAGACGCGCTTCACGTCCGTGACCATGCTCTTGACCTGCTTGCGGATGACCTCCGGCTCATCGGTCACCCCGACGATGTTGCCGACCGTCTTCGACATCCGCTGCTTTCCGTCTGTGCCTTTGATCAGGGGAGACTCCGTTAGGAGCGCCCTGGGCTCGGGAAACACCGGCGTGTAGGTGCGGTTGAACTTGCGCACCACCTCGCGGATCAGCTCGAGGTGAGGCAGCTGGTCCTTGCCGACCGGTACCCCCTCGCCCTTGACGATGACGATGTCCGCGCCCTGCAGCACCGGATAGGAGAGCAGTCCGAGGTTCACGTTATCCGGATGTTTCTTGGCCATCTCCTTGAACGTCGGGGTGCGCAGTGCCCAGCTGAGCGGGGTAACCATCGACAGCAGGAGCGCGAGCTCGGCCACCTCTGGAACTCTTGACTGCTGGTAGATGACGCTGCGCTTGGGATCGAGGCCCACCGCGATCAGGTCCGCGGTCAGGTCGAAGATCTTGCTCTCGACAGTGTGCCCATCCGGCTCGGTGGTCAGCGCGTGGTAGTCGGCCACGAAGTAGTAGCAGTCGTACTCGTTCTGGAGGTTGACCCACTTCTGCGCGGCGCCCAGGTAGTTGCCCAGATGGAACCTCCCGGTGGGCCGCATGCCGCTCAAAATCCGCATCCGATCCACCATTTGACCCCGAACTGTAGCGGTACGATGCTGGCCGTTGCCAGAGCACTACGCCCCACAAGACGTCCCTTCAACCCCCACGGCCGGCATCGGTTCACGAGCCCTCCGCAACACGGTCCTGATTCTCGGCGCGCGAGTCGTGTCGAGACTGATCGCACTGGTGACAGTGTTCGCCACTGCAGCGAGCCTGCTCGACGCCCGCTTCGGCGACTTCAACACGGTCGTGACAGTCACCGCGCTGGTGGCGCCCGTTTTCCTCGACCTTGGCTTCAACATCCTTTATCAGCGCGAGGGCGCACGCACGCCTTCCGAGATCGAGCGCTATCTGCAGAACCTCATGAGCGCGCGCTTGATCCTTGCGGTCATCGCGCTGCCGGTTCTCGCCCTGGCGCTGTATTTCCTGAAGCTCAGCGACCTCCTGATTCCGGGCTACGTGTTGATGGTGCTGACCTCGTACGCCAACCTCCTCCGCTACACGCTCTACGCGCTGCAGCGACTCGGCTTCGAGGCGGTCGCGATAGTCATCGAGAGCCTCCTGCTCCTCGGCCTGACGCTCTACGGGGCAGTGTTCAATCACTTCGGCGTCGCGTACTTCCTGTGGGCCTACGTTGCGATGTACGCCTTCGACTGCGTCTTCTTCTCGGTTCTGTTGCGGCGGCTGAAGATCGCCCGGTTCCGCTGGCGTTTCGAGCCGGCGCTGCTCAGACAGTGGTTCTGGATGGGCTTGCCTTTCGCTGTGACCTTCGTCCTCACGACTCTGTACTGGAAGCTCGACGTCCCCCTGCTCAAGCTCTTCAAGAGCAGCGCCGAGGTTGGCTGGTACTCATTCGCGTACAAGCCTTTCGAGGCATTGCTCTTCGTGCCCATCACGATGCTGGGCGTCGTGCTGCCTGTGCTGGCCGTGTACCAGCGCAGCTCGCTCGACCGGCTGCGACTGGCGGTCGCGATGTTCTTCAAAGCGCTGTTGATGCTGGGCTGGCCGCTGTCGGTCGGCGTGGTCGTGCTGGCCCAGCCGCTTGCCGGCCTGTGGTCGGGCTTCTTCCCGCAATCTGTGCCCGCGCTGCGGATCCTTGCTCTCGCGTACACGTTCGCCTTCGTGAACAACGCCTTCATCGGCGCGCTCACCGTGATCGACCGGCAGGCGACGTACGCGAAGGCGGCTGGAGCCAGCCTCGTCGTAAATCTTGTCTTGAACTTGATCCTCATCCCGCCGTTCGGTTACATCGCCGCGAGCTGGACGACCGTGGTCACCGAGATCGTTCTCGTCGCCGCGGGCTGGTGGTTGACAGAGCGCCATCTCGGCAAGCTCCACCTCGCCGCGGCCTCATGGCGCCCATTGCTGGCCGGCGTGGCGATGGGCGCAGCCCTGTATCCGCTGAGAAACGTGCAGGGTGACAGCGTGCTGCTGGTCGTGCTGCTGGGGATCGCCGTCTACGCTGCGGCCATTCTGCTGCTCAAGGCGATGACGAGCGAGGAGATCCAGTTCCTCCGTTCGGCGCTCAGGCGGCCGGCATGAAACCGGTCTTCCTGAAACCTCGAGGCGCGGCCCAGCTCGTCCAGTGGGAGGAGATCGCTGTCGACGCGCCCGAGCTCGGTCCGCAGACGCCGTTGGACGACGCCCAGTTCGTGGCGATCGATGTCGAGACGACGGGCAACGCTCCGTTCCTGGTCCTCGAGCTCGGCGCCGAGCGGTTCAAGCTGTCGGGTCCGCTCTCCTTCTTCGACACGCTCGTCGACTGCCGCGCTCCGATCAACCCGTACGCCAAGAAGCGCCATCACATCGACCGTTCGATGTTGATCGGAGCTCCTGAGTTTCGCGACGCTCGTAGAGCGTTCCTGCGATTCGCACAGGGCGCCGTTCTGGTCGAGCACAGTCACGACGCCTTCGACAGCTGGCTCGTTGGCCGCGGGCTCGAGAGCCCGCTCCAGCATCCGATCATCGACACCACGGCCCTGGCCAGGCTCGTGCTCGACCTCCCCAAGGGCCAGACTCCCGGGCTCGCTCGTCTGGTGCAGGAGCTGGGTCTCGATGTCACGCCGGCCCACGCGGCGCTCGACGATGCACGGGCAACCGCGATGGTGTTTCGCGGCCTGGTCGCCAGAGCTCGCGTCGCCTACGGCTGGACGACCGTCGGCGAGATACTCGCGGTACTCCCGCGCCCGGTGGTGGACAGGACCACGCCTAGTCGAAAAGCGTCAGCTGCAGGTCAGGCACCGGGTGCTCGAGGCCCGACAGGCCCACCCCGATCAGGCGCACCGGGCGCGACTCGACGTGCGACTTCTCCAACGCCGACCGCGCGGCGCGGAAGATCGTCTCGACGTCGTCGGTCGGGCTCGTCCGACTCACCTGGCGGCTCACCAGCCTGAAATCGGGAAGCTTCAGCTTCACGTAGATCGTCCGCGCCCGCACTCCCTCGGCCTTCAATCGCTCGACGACCCGGTCGGTGAGCTCGCGCAGCGCTTTCTCCAGCTCCGACCGGTCACTGACGTCGCGCTCGAAGGTGATCTCCGCCGAGATCGTCTTCGCCGGCTTGCTGCCGTCGACAGGGGCGCGGTCGCGGCCCTGGGCCAGCCTCTGCAGAACGGCGCCACCGACTCCCAGCGACTGGACCAAGCGCTGCGTCTCATAAGCGGCGAGCTCGCCGACCGTACGCACGCCCATGGCGTGCAGCCGCTCCTCGGTCTTCGGGCCGAGGCCGGGGATGGCGCCGATGGGCAGGGGGGCGAGAAAGTCGGCCTCTGTGCTCGGCGGCACGAGCACGAGCCCGTCGGGTTTCCGGGTGCCGCTCGCCACCTTGGCCAGCAGCTTCGAGGTGGCGGCGCCGACGGATGCTGTCAAGCCGACCTCGGTATGGACCTGGAACTTGATGCGGCGCGCAACTTCGTCGGGGGTCGACGTCCCATGGCGGGTGCGTGCTGTCACGTCGATGTAGGCCTCGTCGAGCGCAACGCCCTCGACCAGCTCGGGCGAGGTGAAGCGCCGGAAGATCTGATGGACCAGGCGGCTGGCTTCGCGGTATCGGGGTCCGTCCGGGTTGACGACGATCAGCTGCGGGCAGAGCTGCAGCGCCTCGTGGAGCGGCATCGCCGACCGCACGCCAAATGCGCGCGCTTCGTAAGAGGCCCCCATGACGACCGCCCGCCGCGACCGTCCAGCGACGGCGACCGGCACGCCTCGAAGCTTGGGATCGTCGCGCTGGTGCACCGACGTGTAGAACGCGTCAAGGTCGACGTGGAGGATTGTTCGCGGCCAGTTTTCAGGTCGAGGCATGTTCGGTGTCGCGGCCAGTCTGCCACAACAAGTTGTGGCTTACTTACGTTCGGTGCACCTCTTGTTGGCGCTTGCCTCGATCAGCCGAGCGCCGCGACCACGTTCGAGAACACGTTCGCCAGCTGGTTGCCCATGGTCAGCAGGATGACGATGACGAGCACCGAGACGAGGACCAGGATGCCGACGAAAGCGGCGACCAGGCCGAGTGTGAGTCCTACCGCTGTTCCGGCGCCCGAGCCTGCGCCGGCCGGGGCGGCCGCGCGGGTGGGCACCCAGCCCTGGCCCGTCCACCGCCAGAGCCGGTCCTGGGAAAACGCGGGTCTCCATTCGGCGCCGTCCCACCACCAGAAGCCGTCGGCCGAGAAGCGAGTCTGCGGCGTCCCAGACGGGGGGCCGCCCTGTGGTCCTGCCATCGCGTCCAAGCATAGGTTCCTCGGGGCTCTCCGCCGCCCGCAAGTAGAATCCGCGCAGCGGTGAAAGGGGTAATCCTCGCGGGCGGAACCGGCAGCCGGCTTCATCCGCTCACGCGGATCACGAACAAGCACCTGCTCCCGATTTACGACCGGCCGATGATCAGCTACGCGATCGAAGCCATGATCCAGGCAGGCGTCTCCGAGATGATGCTGGTCACGGGAGGCACACATGCCGGCGAATTTCTCAGGTTGCTGGGCAACGGTCAGGAGTTCGGGGTCGATCGCCTCTTCTATGCGTACCAGGAGAAGCCCGGCGGAATCGCGGAGGCCTTGAGCCTGGCGGAGAGGTTCGTGGGCGGAGACCGGTCGATGGTCATGCTCGGGGACAACGTCTTCGAGCGTTCACTCCGACCGTGCGTCGATGCGTTTGCCAGGCAGGCTCACGGAGCTCGGGTTGTGCTCACGCATGAAGCCGACCGGGAGCACCTGCGCCACCTGGGCGTCGCCCACCTCAACGGGGCGCGCCGCATCGAGCGCATCGTCGAGAAACCTGAGGACCCTCCCAGCGAATACGCGGTCACTGGCGTCTACTTCTATGACGAGACTGTTTGGAAGGTCCTCTCCGAGCTGCAGCCTTCACGTCGCGGCGAGCTTGAGATCACCGACGTCAATAACTGGTACCTCGACCACGGCCTCATCGAGTACGACGTCATCGAAGGCTTCTGGGGGGACGCCGGCGAGTCGATGCAGGCTTACTACGAGGTCCAGGACTTCGTGCGCGAGCACGGCGTCAACCAGGAGACGTGAGCTTGGAGCCCACCAGCATTGAGGGCGTCGTCGCCAAGCAGCTCGTCACCCTTGCAGATGAGCGCGGCTTCTTTCGCGAGGTCATTCGCGAGACCGACGGCTTCTTCGACCGTTTCGGTCAGTGGAGCCACTCGCTCATGTATGCGGGAACCACCAAAGCGTGGCACATACATCAAAAGCAGACCGACTGGTGGTACGTGATAGGGGCCCTCAAGGTTGCGCTCTACGACACACGCGAGGCCTCGCCGACCAAAGGCCGGCTCATGGAGCTGCTGATGGGTGACCTGCATGCGACATGTCTCAAGATTCCGCCTGGCGTTGCCCACGGCTGCCGGGCGTTGGAGAAGAGCCACCTGCTGTACCTCACATCGAGCGTCTACGACCCTGCCGACGAGGGGAGGATCCCGCACGATGACGCGTCGATCGGTTACGACTGGACGGCGGGTCCGACCATCAAATGAGCGTCCGGTCGTTCAGGCGCGTCCTCATCGCGGGGGCGGCCGGTTTCATCGGCTCGAACTTTGTGCGCCTGCTTCGCTCGACCGACCCCGACGTGGAGATAACCGTTCTGGACAAGCTGACATATGCGGGCAACCTCGCCAACCTCGCGGAGTTCGAGGGACAGGCTGGGTACCGGTTCGTGCACGGGGACATCTGCGATCACGAGCTGGTCCGCTCGCTGGCAAAGGACGTCGACGCGATCGTCAACTTTGCCGCGGAGACGCACGTCGACCGCTCGCTCATGGATCCCTTCACCTTCATCGAGACCGATGTGCGCGGAACTGCAGTCCTCTGCGAGGCAGCGCGCGAGTTCGGTCATGAGGTCTTCCTGCTCGTCAGCACAGACGAGGTGTACGGCGAGGTCATGGACGGCCGTTCCAGGGAGGAAGACGCGCTTCGTCCGCGCAGCCCGTACTCCGCATCTAAGGCGGGCAGCGAGCACATCGCGCAGGCCTATGCCGCCAGCTTCGGCCTGCCGCTGCTGGTCACTCGCGGCTCGAACACCTACGGGCCTTACCAGTACCCGGAGAAGCTCGTTCCGGTTCTGATCACCAACGCCATCGACGATCTCCCGCTGCCTCTCTACGGGGAGGGCGCCGCGGTGAGGGACTACGTCCACGTCGAGGATCATTGCC
Source organism: Chloroflexota bacterium (assembly GCA_005880945.1). GTDB lineage: Bacteria > Chloroflexota > Dormibacteria > Dormibacterales > Dormibacteraceae > Palsa-872. Next base: position 11,197 of record VBIU01000043.1, read on the forward strand.
GGGCGATCAACCTTGTTTTTCGCGAGGCTCCGGTGGTTCCGGGCGCCTACAACATCGGCACCGGACGCGAGACGAGTGGAAAGCAGGTAGCCGACGCCGTGCTCGAGATCATGGGCAAGCCGCGCAGCCTGATCGAGTACGTTGCCGACCGGCCCGGACACGACTATCGATATGCGCTGGACGTGACGCGGATCACCAGCCTCGGGTGGGAACCGGTCGTCGATTTCCGCGACGGGCTGCAGCGGACGGTGCGCTGGTACCAGGACCACCCAGGGTGGTGGCGTCCCCTGAAGTCAGGCGAGTACTGGGAGTACTACAAGCGCAACTACAGAAAGAAAATATGAGAGGGAACCCAGATGGTTCCCTCTCATCGGCGGGCGCTTCGCGCGCGCCTGCTCTCTTTCCGGCATATCGATGGGACCTAATTCCGAACTAGTTTCTCCCCGCGACGTTTTCTTGTGGGAGTGACAAAGTCATGGCCGGGGGGACCCCGGCCAACCCTGCCACGCTAGTTCGCTGCCGGGCGCGCGCTAGCTCGGTGGCGCTGCCGGGATCGCGCGCCAGGTCTGGCCGTCCCACCAGAATTTCCCGTCGTCCGAGCGCTGCGCCGCCGGTGGAACCTCGTGCTCGGCGTCTTTCCAGTTGGCCCCGTCCCACCACGACCTCCGGTCATCCGACATCTGGACGGCTGGCACCGGAGCCGCCGCCGCACCCCCCGAGGGGCCGAGGACCGAGGCCGCCTGCAGCATCATCGGGCGGCGGCGAGACCTCATGACCAGGAATGCTGTGACGATCACCGCAAGGACCAGGATGCCGGCGACGCCCGCTCCGAACACCTTGGCGGCGTCGAGCGCGACGTTCGCGACTCTGGATTCGGGCCACTGGGACGGCGGGACGGTATAAGGAGGGGCGGAGTCGAACTGGAGCTTGGCCTGCGTGGCGGCGGTCGTCGCGAGGTCGTCTTTGGTCGAGACGGTGCTGACCAGGAAGGTGTCGTTGCCCTTCACGAACACGTAGGCGTCGGCATAGACGTGGTTGGCTGTGTCGGCGAGCCTGGCGCCGTAGTACGACTCGATGCCCGCGATCGTGATGGGGTGCTGGTAGGTCACCTCCGCCTTGTCGGCGAGCTCCGACTGGCTCAGCCACGCTTTCGCACCCTTGGCTCCGGTGAAGGCCATGACTGCCTCGACGTAGATGTGCTTGCTCTTCGACGAAAACCACGTACGCCCGAACCCGGACAGGAAGCCGTCGTGATCGAGCGTCGTCTCCGCCTGCTTCGCATCGTTGGTGGAGGTGATGTCGGCGTACCCGGCCGCGTCGAACGGGCCCTCGAAGATCCCGGGCGTGGTGTTGTCGGCCTCGACGAAGTCGGTTCCCGGCGGCGAGAGAAGGATGCCCTCGAGCTTGGGGGATGGGGAAGGGGCCGCAAGAGCCACCGCGGGCTGCAACAGCATTACGGCGCCAACGCCGATGACGCAGAGCAGGCGGCCCAACGGCCCAATGCTAATGATTCGCACGGAAACGTCCACTGATTCCCTTGCCATACCAACGCATGTAACGCGGCAACCACCGCCACAGTTGAAACCGGCTTTGCCCGGCGGTCCTGTCGCGCCAGGTGGTCGGCACCTCGGCCACCCGCATGCCGAGCAGGTGCGCCTTCACCGTCAGCTCGATACCGAGCTCGAACCCCCCCTCCGACTCGATGGTCACCTTGTCGAGAAGGCGCTTCGAGTACATGCGGAAGTTGCTGGTGGCGTCGTGAATCGGGATGCCCGCCACCCAGTGCAGCGACAGACCCGCCGCCCGCGACATGGTGCGCTTGAGAAGAGGCCCCCCGAGCTGGCGCCCTCCACGCATGTACCGGGACCCCGCCACGACGTCCGCACCGGCGCGGGCAAGCTCATACATGGGATCGATGTCGGCGGCGTCGTCCGAGCCGTCTCCCATGGTGATCAGGACGTAAGGCGCCCGCGCCGCGCCAAGGCCGGACTTCATGGCGTTGAGCACGCCGCGTCCGAGAGTGTTCTTGTGCAGGCGCAGCTCAGGCAGCTCGGATTCCAGGCGCCTCACCACCGGCACTGTGGTGTCCTCGTCGAAGTCGTGGACGACGAGCACCTCCAGCGGACGGGTCCGCGATCGCTCGACGATTCCGCGAAGGGTCGGCACCACGTTCTCGCCCTCGTTGTAGACGGGCACCACGACGCTGAGGGCCGGAGTACCGGCGCCGGTGTTCAGATCCGTCCCGCCTCGATCTCGTCCCGCACCCAGGGGATGACCTCGTCGAGCATCTCGTCCAGCGTTGTGGTGGCCTCGAAGCCGAGCACGTCACGTGCCTTCGTCACGTCGGGGACGCGCATCTGAACGTCGTGCTCATAGGGCGGGTCCGACACCAGCTTCAAGGGCCGGCCGGTCCCGTGGACCTTGCGCCAGATGAGCTCGGCGAGCTCGCGAACGGTGGTGGACTGAGCGGTCGAGAGGTTGAACGATTCGTTCAACGCTTGTTCGGACTCGATGGCGAGGCGTATGCCATGCGCGAGGTCTCCGCCGTAGGTGTAGTGGCGCACCTGGCCACCGTCGCCGAGGATGTGCAGCGGGTCCTGTCCCTTGAGCACCTTCTGGCAGAGGTCTGGCACGACGTGGCTCATGGCCAGCTTGACGTTCCCGCTCATGATCTCCTGGTCACGCAGGGCGCGCCTCTCGCCGATGCCCACGCAGTTGAACGGCCGCACTATCGTGTACGGCAGCTCGTACTGCTCATGCGCGCCGCGTGCGAAGAACTCCGTCGCCAGCTTCTGGAAGCCATACGTCGATCGGGGAGGGGGGCTGGTTAGCTCCGCGCCCTCTGGGGTGGGGAATACGGCGGCGGATTCGTAGACCATGCTGCTTGAGATCACGGTGATCTTTTTCAGCCGGCCCAGGCGGCTGGCGCTGATGGCGGCGTCGAAAGTCGCCGCGCTGATCCTTTCGTTCTCTGCCAGCAGGTCGTAGGCGAACTCGTGGAAGTAGGAGATGCCGCCGATCATCGCCGCGCCGGCGACCAGGTGGTCGCAGCCCATCGCCAGCTCGGTCACCAGCTCGATGTTCTTGGCATCTCCCTCGACGAGCCGGTACCGGGGGTCGCTGTCGTGCGAGCGCTTGACCGGGCCGTACTTGCTGAAGTTGTCGACCCCGACGACCTCGTACCCCGCCTCGAGGAGCTCCGCCACCAGGTACCCGCAGATGAAACCGGCGGCGCCGGTGACGAGGACCTTCACTGGGAACTCCTACCCGCGGCTTTGTCGGGTCGTCTCATGTCGCCAGCGCGGCAGGGTTGGCCGGGGTTCCCCCGGCCATAACTTTGTTTCCTTCAATTCCCAACGTGGCGGGGAGAAACCAATTCGTAAACAAATCCCATCGATATACCGGAAAGAGAGCGCCGGCCCAATCGATTGGACAACGCTGACTTAGCAAGGACTTCAGGGCCGGGTCCGCGCGCGAAGCGCCCGGCGATGAGAGGGAACCATCCGGGTTCCCTCTCATAATCTGATCGGCCCTGTTATCCCCCAGACGTCGACGACGTCACGGCCCTGGAGCTCAAGAGCTCGGTAAGCCTTGTGCGGCGCGGCGATGACGATCACGTCCGACTCCGCGACGACCTTCTCCAGCGGCACGAAGGTCGGATCCTGGACGAACGGATCGGTGCACAGGACGGTGGCGCCCTTGAACGCCGCCAGCTTGCGAAGCTTGTAGCTAAGCGAGGCCCGCGGGTCGTCGGACTCACCTTTGAACGCCATGCCGAGGATGCCCACGGTCCGCCCCGCCAGCGGCTGGCGCGAGTTCAGCGTATCCACTATGTAGTTGGGCAGCCCCTCATTGATCTGCATCGCCGCCTGGCCCATTGGAAAGTGATCTGGGGTGAAAGCCGAGAGCTGCATCGTGTCCTTCAACAGGCACGGCCCGGCGGCGAACCCGGGGCCGGGGAGGTCGGCAGCGCGCGGGTAGTCGCGTCGAATTGCGTCGAGCACGTTGTTGTAATCGAGGCCAGAGCGGTGGACGATCTGAAAGAACTGGTTGGCAATGGCGAACTTCATGTAGCGCCACGTGTTGGTCAGCAGCTTCGCGAGCTCGGCCTCCAGCGGTGTCGTCCGCACGACAGTCACGCCCAGCGGCTCGAAGAGGCGGCTCGCCTTCTCGAAACCGCGGTCCGACGTCGCGCCGATCAGCTGCGGCAGGCTGCGGATCTCCTCCAGCGCGTGCCCCTCCGCAATTCGCTCCGGACAGAAGACCACCTCCACGTCGAGCCCCGCCGCCCTCAGCCGCCGCTGCACGGTCTCCGTCGTGCCGGGGAAGACTGTCGACCGCAGGACGACAAGGCTGCCGTCGCGAAGGTGAGGCATCAGGTCGTCCAGGACGCGGTCGAACACACGAACCGATGGGTTCATGAACTCGTCGATTGGCGTGCCGATGACAAGGATCACCGTGTCGGTTCTGGTCAGCAGGCTGGGATCCGCCGACAGCTCGAGGCGGCCGCTGGGCAGGATCTTCTTGAGGAGGGCCTCCGCCCCGTTCTCCAGGAAAGGCACACTGCCCGAGCGGACCTGGGCGATCTTGGCGGTGTCGATATCGTCGATCCCGACCCGGTAGCCGCTGTCCGCCAGCGAGAGCGCAAGCGGCAAGCCGACGTGGCCGCAGCCGCCGACGATGACGACGTCCAGGGGGTCCATGGCCGCCAAATTATGATGGCTCCACCGGTGGCCTCATCCCTGCGTTGAGCAATCGGCGCTCCTCACAAGTCAGACGAGTGCCGTCGGTTCTGCTCGACATGCGGCCTCTGCAGGGGCCCAGCGCCGGCCGGGGTATCGGCACATACGCCCTTGGACTCCTGCAAGGCCTGATCTCACAAGGCTTTGACTCCAACCTGACCCTGCTGCTCGACGCCGACTTTCCCGAACCTTCTCTGCCGGCGGGCGGCTACAAGCTCGCGGGCTCGAGGCGCCGCTACCACGGCCAGCTATCGGCCTACGAGGAGGCGGTCGCGCTCGGCTCCGACCTGCAGCGCATCCGCCCCGACGTCTACCACGCCATCGACCTGCGGCTGGCGGGCCGCTCCCCTTGCCCTTGGGTGGTCACGCTTCACGACTTGATCCCGTGGGCGTTGGGAGGGCCCCGAATGCGCGGGGAGCGCTTCCGCTTTTGGCTCGGCAGGCGCCTGCTGAAGCGCGCCGACGCTGTGCTCGCCGTATCCGAGGCGACTGCCCGCGACGCGGCTCGACACGCAGGCGTCGATCCGAAGCGCACGAAGGTCGTATACGAGGCCGCCGATCCTGTCTTCGAGCCAAGGAGTGGCGCCGCCGATCGGGTTCGTGAGCGGCGGGCGCTGGAGCCCGGCTACCTTCTCTTTGTCGGCGCGCTCGACGCCCGGAAGGACCCCGCCGGCCTGCTCCGAGCGTGGGCCGTCGCCAAGGAGGCCCGACCCCAGCTGCGACTGGTCATCGCGGGCGACCCCGGGGCGCAAGCGCCGCGGAGCATGCCCGGCGCGACAACGGTCGGGCCGGTGGACAAGCTCGAGCTTGCCGACCTGTACAGCGCCGCGGGGTGCCTCGTCTTCCCGAGCCGATACGAAGGATTCGGCCTGCCGTGCCTGGAGGCGATGGCCTGCGGCTGTCCGGTGGCGGCCTACGCAAATTCGAGCCTGCCCGAGGTGGTTGACGGAGCGGGAACGCTGGTGCCCGATGGCGACGCCGGCGCCCTCGGCCGAGCCGCAGCCGCGCTGGTCGCCGATCCCGAGCACGCCAGGCGGGCCGGCCTGGAACGCGCGAAGCTGTTCACCTGGAGCAAGGCGGCGCGCCAGACCATCGCCCTGTACGAATCTCTACTGAGATAATCGCCAGGCTTTGTCAAGGGTCGCGGTCATCGGCGCGGGATACGTCGGCCTGACCACCGCCGCCTGCCTCGCCGACCTCGGCAACGACGTCATGGTGGTCGACGTCGACGCCGAGAAGATCGCGCAGCTCAAGCGCCGCCAGGTCCCGTTCTATGAACCTGGACTGAACGAGCTGGTCGAACGCAATGCGAAGGCGGGGAGGCTCGGTTTCACAACGTCGTACGAGGAGGCGGTGCCAGGAGCCGAGTACGCGATCATCGCCGTCAGCACGCCGGAAGGGGAGGGCGGGGAGGCCGATCTGTCATATGTCGAGTCGGCTGCGACCTCGATCGCCGACTGCATGGACGGCCCGCTCATCGTCGTCAACAAGTCCACGGTGCCTCCTCTGACCGGCGATATGGTTTCTCGAGTTCTGCGCAAGCGCAACGGGACTCACCGGGCCGAGGTTGTGTCGAACCCCGAGTTCCTGCGAGAGGGTTCGGCCATCCAGGACTTCATGCACCCGGACCGCGTGGTCATCGGCAGCCACGAACCTGAGGCGGCGGCCGGTGTTGCCAAGCTGTACGCGCCGCTCAAGGCGCGCGTCCTGATCACGCCCAACATCTACACGGCGGAGATGGTCAAGTACGCGTCGAATGCATTCCTTGCCGCGCGCATCTCCTTCATCAACGAGATCGCCCGCATCTGCGAGCGCGTCGACGCCGACGCGAAGCTGGTCGCGGAGGGGATGGGCCTCGACAAGCGCATCGGCCCGAGCTTCCTCGATGCGGGCATCGGATACGGGGGCAGCTGTTTTCCGAAAGATGTGAAGGCTCTCGCGGCCCTCGCCGAGCGATTCGACTACCATCCCGAGCTCCTGCACGCGGTGATGGCCATAAACCGCGATCAGAGGATGCTGGCAATCGACAAGCTGCGGGAGTGCCTCGAAACTCTGGAGGGCCGCATCGTCGGACTGCTCGGACTGGCGTTCAAGCCCAACACCGATGACCTTCGCGATGCGCCAAGCCTCGACATCGCCAGGGTGCTGATCGCGGCCGGCGCTCAGGTGCGTGCCTACGACCCCGCCGCTATGGACGGCGCGCGCGTGCTGCTGCCGGACGTCGAGTATTGCGCCGACGCATACGCGCTTGCCGATGGCGCGGACGGCCTGGTGCTGGTGACGGAGTGGAACGAGTTTCGCCACCTCGACCTGGCCCGGCTGAAAGCGTCGATGCGCATGCCCGTCATGGTCGATGGGCGGAACATCTACGACCCGTCGATGATGCGCGGCCTTGGCTTCACCTACCGGGGCATTGGCCGCGACTAGCGCTCGGGCTGTGGTGTCGGGCGGAGCCGGTTTCATCGGCTCTCACCTCTGTGCTGCCTTGCTCGATCGCGGAATCAGCGTGCTGGCGCTCGACAACTTCATCACCGGGTCTGCCGACAACCTGGGCGCGCTTCGGGAGCGCAAGGACTTCGAGTTCCGCAAAGCCAACGTGAACGAGGAGATCGTGGTCGACGGCGATGTCAGGTTCGTCCTGCATTTCGCCTCGCCCGCCTCGCCCCCTCAATACGACGCCAACCCCATCCACACCTTGAAGGTCGGGACGCTCGGAACGATGAACATGCTCGGGCTGGCTCGAGCGAAGCGAGCGACATTTCTCCTGGCGTCGACGTCGGAGGTGTACGGCGATCCTCTCGTGCACCCGCAGCCTGAAACTTACTGGGGCAACGTCAACCCCATCGGTCCGCGCGGTTGCTATGACGAGGCCAAGCGCTGTGCGGAAGCGTTTGCGATGGCTTATCACCGAGCACACGGAGTGGACACGCGCATCGTCCGAATCTTCAACACGCACGGCCCGCGCATGCAGGTGCTTGACGGCCGGGCGGTGCCCAACTTCATGGCACAGGCGCTGAGGGGCCAGCCGCTGACCGTTTATGGCGACGGCTCTCAGACCCGCAGTCTCTGCTACGTGTCGGACCTGGTGCGTGGGGTGATCGCGGTCCTGGAACGAGGCGACGAGCTGCCAGTCAACCTTGGCAACCCCGAGGAGGTCACGGTGCTGGAGCTGGCGGAGACCATCGTCCGCCTCGCCGGATCGGACAGCACTATCGAGTTCCGCGAGCTCCCGATCGACGATCCGAGGCAGCGCCGTCCGGACATCTCGCGGGCGCGCACGCTGATCGGCTGGGAACCAGAAGTCGATCTTGAAGACGGCCTCCGAATGACCCTGGAATACTTCCGGTCGGTCGTATGACCACTCCAAAGGAGTTGAAGCGGTACGTCCGGGACATCCCGGGCTACCCGCAGCCGGGCATCATCTTTCGCGACATCACGCCGCTGCTCGCGCGCAAAGAGCTGTTCCGCGAGGTCGTCGATCTGATGTCTAGGGGTTGGAGCGATCGCCAGGTGGACCTTGTCGCCGCCATCGAGGCGCGTGGTTTCATTCCCGGCGCGGCGATCGCAGTCAAGCTCAACGCCGGTTTCGTGCCGATCCGCAAGACCGGAAAGTTGCCGTGGAAGACGATCGGCGAGGCCTACCAGCTCGAATACGGAACCGACCAGCTCCAGGTGCATTCGGATGCGGTCGAGGCTGGCCAGAAGGTGCTGATCGTCGATGATGTACTCGCGACGGGGGGCACGGCCGCCGCTGCGGTCCGCTTGATTCGCCAGCTGGGCGGCGAGGTCGTAGGGGTGCAGGTCCTGATCGAGCTCGAGGACCTCGGTGGACGGAAGCGGCTGTCCGACGTCGACGTGGTGAGCGAACTTGTTTATTAAGGTGGTAGGTCCATGAAAGTCAGCGCGAAGGGCAACGACGTCAAAGACCTCGGCCTTGCCGCGCAGGGCCAGGACCTCATCGATTGGGCGGCCCGAGAGATGCCCGTCCTCAACCTGATCCGCGCCCGCTTCCAGAAGGAGCGGCCGCTCAAAGGTCTAAAGCTCGCCGCCTGCCTTCATGTCACCAGCGAAACCGCCAACCTGATGCTCACGCTGAAAGCCGGGGGCGCAGACCTTGCGCTGTGCGCGTCCAACCCGCTCTCGACGAACGACGCCGTCGCGGCAGCACTTGCGTCGACGCACCAGATCAAGACCTACGCGATCAAGGGCGAGGACAACGACACCTACTACCAGCACATCGAAGCCGCGCTGGACCACGAGCCCGTGATGACGATGGACGACGGCGCCGACCTGGTCTCTGTGCTCCACCGGTCGCGAAAGGAGCAGCTCTCGCAGGTGATCGGCGGGACCGAGGAGACGACGACCGGGGTGGTCAGGCTGCGCGCGATGGCCGAGCGCGGGGTGCTGCGCTATCCCATCGTCGCCGTCAACGAAGCCGACACGAAGCACATGTTCGACAACCGTTACGGGACCGGGCAGTCGACCATCGACGGGATCATCCGCGCCACCAACGTGCTGCTCGCCGGCAAGACGTTTGTCATCGCCGGCTATGGCTGGGTGGGGCGGGGACTGGCGTCCCGGGCGAAGGGTCACGGCGCCGATGTGGTCATCACCGAGGTCGATTCTGTGAAGGCACTCGAGGCGGCGATGGACGGCTTCAGGGTCATGACGATGGGGGAGGCGGCGCGCGAGGGTGACATCTTCGTCACGGTGACGGGCGACGTGAACGTCATCGACCGCGCGCACTTCGAGGCGATGAAGGACGGTGCCATCCTCGCCAACTCGGGGCACTTCAACTCGGAGATCAATCTCAAGGCGCTCGACGCGATGGCGACGGGGGTTAGGCAGGTCCGGCCGTCGGTGCAGGAGTACAGGCTCGGGGACGGGCGGCGCTTGCACGTGCTGGGAGAAGGCAGGCTCATCAACCTGGCCGCCGCCGAAGGCCACCCCGCGGCGGTGATGGACATGAGCTTCGCGAACCAGGCCCTCTGCGCTGAGTACATGGCGAAGAACGCGAGCACCCTCGAGAACAAGGTGTACGACGTGCCCAGCGCCATCGACGCGGAGGTTGCGCGTCTCAAGCTCAAGGCGATGGGGATCGAGATCGACACCTTGACCGAGGAGCAGCAGCGCTACCTGACGTCCTGGGAAGAAGGCACGTAGCGGTTGTTCAAACTCACGCCCCTCACCCCAACCCCCTCCCTGAGGGGGAGAGGGAGCCGGTTGAGCCTCCCCCCTACGGGGGGAGCTGGATAGCCCATCTTCGGGCCTGCTCGGCGCACGTGGGTGCTGGGCGGAGGCGGCGCTCGGGGCGCCGCACAGGTCGGGGTCCTGCACGGTTTGTTCGAAGCAGGGCTGGAGCCGCCGGTCGGCGTTATCGGGACGAGCGTCGGGGCTTTGAACGGCAGCGCAATCGCGGCTTACCCGTCGCTCGCCGGGATCATGATGCTGCGCGAGGTCTGGATGTCACGGCAGGCACTCACCGTGTTCCACGCCCATCCACTTGGCGTCATCCTTTCCGGGCTGCGCCGCGACCAGATCAGCGCCTTTCCGCAGGAGAACGTCCGCCGCCTGGTCGAACGCGCCCAGGCCTTGACAGGCATGACCACCTTCGAGCAGCTGCGAGTCCCGCTTGCGGTGGTGGCCACCGACCTCAATGCCGGCAGACCTGTCGTGTTCCGGTCCGGTCTCCTCACCCCGGCTCTGCTTGCTTCGACCGCGATCCCAGGCCTGTTCCCGTCCGTGCGCATCGACGGCCGGGAGCACCTGGACGGGGGCGTCGTGGACAACACGCCTCTTGACATCGCGATCGAGGAAGGAGCGAAGGAGATCCTCGCGATCAGCCTCATGGGCGGCGGTGAGTACGAGGCGGCCCCGCACAGCCTTCCGGAGCTGATCGCACGCACCTTGCAGCTGTCTCTGCACCATCAGATGCTCAGCGACTACGAGCGCTTGCGCGACCGGGCAAGGATCATCGTCCTGTGCCCGATCACCGCGCCGACCGCGACCTGGGAGATGAGGCGGGAGCACCTCGCCGCGGTGATCGAGTCGTCGCGTGGGGCGACGGCCGCGCTTCTGTCCCAGCGCGGCTCCAAGCTGCTTCGCCACTCGGGCATTCACTACCTGGACCTGCGCTAGCGCCCTCTCCCCGTCCGGGGAGAGGGGCGTTAACCGGTACGCCCGCTAATATTTTGGTCGTCCCAGAGGTATGAACCTGGCGCCTGGGGGCGGGCCCGAGCGGTGGCTCGTCTTTGCCGGCGCGGGAGATTCAAGGAGGACTCAGCGATGTCTCGGGAGCCCGCGGCCAACGTCTTCACGTCCGAATCGGTCACCGAAGGCCATCCGGACAAGCTCGCCGATCAGATCTCAGACGCCATCCTCGATGCGATCCTGGCCAAAGATCCGCTCGCCCGCGTGGCGTGCGAGGCCATAGTCACGACCGGCTTGGTGATCGTGGTCGGGGAGATCACCACCG
>VBIU01000044.1 GCA_005880945.1 Chloroflexota bacterium
CGGCCGCGGCTGCTGCGCTCCTGTACGAGGTGATGCGCCAACGATCCCACGCGACATAAGAAATGCTTCGCCAGTGTTGCAGGGTTGGCCGGGGTCTCCCCGGCCATGACTTTGTACCCAAACCACCACGCGTCGCGTGGAGAAACCAATCTCGAAACAATCCCATCCATATACCGGAAGGAGAGAGCCACGTCGGCGAAGCCGACCTGGCGATGCATTCAGTAGGGCCCATCCTCAACGCCGCTTTGCGCGCAGAGGGAACCATCCGGGTTCCCTCTCATAGTTTTAGCATCCCTAGACTGGTCGACTGGTGCCCGACGCTACAACCGACCTGAACAATGCCGTCGCCGACCTATCGCTGACGCGCAGCGCGCGTGAAGTGCTCGACCGAGCGGTCGCCATCGCCTCGGCTCGCGGCGCGCCGCAGACAGATCCCGTGGACGTGCTCAAGGCGACGCTCGAGAGCCGCGGCACGCTCGCCGCGCAGTCCATTCGGGAGCTGGGCGGTGACCCCTCGAGCATCAGCGCAGCGCTGGTGCCACCGGAAGGCTCGCCCAGCCTGCCGATCCGACAGCTGCTGGTCAACGCCAACCGCGAGGCGGGCGTGCTCGGCCATTACCAGGTCGATGCGATCCACCTGCTTCTCGCGATGCTCTACAGCGACTCGCCGGTGACGTCGGCCGCGCTCCAGAAGGCCGGCGTGACGCTGTACGACCTACGGCGACATCTCCAGACCGCTGCGAAGCCGGCGTTCGCCGGCGATCCGCGATCCGCCCCAAGGCCCGACGCGGCGCTGCGCCGCAAGCCACTGCCACCGCTGCGAGGAGTGCTGACGATCAGCCCCGTCTTTCTTGGGTTGCTGGCAATTACAGCGGGCGCGGGTGGCCTGCTGTGGTTCGACGTGGTCCCGGGAGCCGGGCCTTTTATCACCATCGCGTTCGTCACCGCCGGGTGGATCACGTCGCTGTGCGTGCACGAGTTCGGCCACGCCGTGGTGGCCTACCTCGGAGGCGACCGCATGGTCGTCGGCCTTGGCTACCTCTCGCTGAACCCCCTCCGCTACGCGAACATCCTGATGAGCGTCGCCTTGCCCGTGGCCTTCCTCCTGTTGGGAGGCATCGCTCTGCCCGGGGCCGCCGTCTACATCAATCACTCCGCGATCCGGACCCGCGTCTGGGATTCGGTGGTCTCGCTGGCAGGACCCGCCGGCAACCTGCTCTGCGGCCTCCTGGTCGCGATTCCTTTTCTCGCCGTCCCGAACCACCAGTGGATGATCGGCCACATCAGCTTTTTCGCAGCCCTCGCGTTCCTGGGGTTTATCGAGGCCTTCGCGGTAGTCCTGAACCTCCTGCCCATTCCAGGCCTCGACGGCTTCGGGGTCATCCGTCCGTGGCTGCCCTACACGGTCCAGGACCTGGCCAACAGGTTTGGGCAGGGGGCGATCATCAGCGTGTTCATCGTCCTGTGGTTCGTGCCCAGCGTCTCGCACGCGTTCTTCGACGCCATCCTCCAGCTGACGACCGCCGCCGGCATCGACCCTTCGCTGATCATCATCGGACAGTCTCAGATGCGATTCCGCTGATGGAGCGGGTCATCGTCGACGGATACAACGTGATCCACGCGTGGGTGCCGCTCAAGCGATTGCTCGACGTCTCGCTCGAGGCCGCGCGCGACAAGCTGGTCGAACGCCTCGCCGTCTATGCCATGGTGAGCGGCTCGGAGGTGACCGTCGTCTTCGACGCGCACCATTCCAAAGCCAGGACGAACTCCGAAGAGGTGGTCGAAGGCGTCAGGGTCGTCTTCACCCGCAAGGGCCATTCCGCGGACCACGTCATCGAGCGAATCGCATACGGCGCAGTCGGCGCCGGCGACGTGATAACGGTCGCCACGTCGGATCGCACGCAGCGGGACCTGGTTCGAGGCATGGGTGGGGCTGTGATCGACGCGCGCGAGCTCGAGCGCAGAGTCGTGGACGCCGAGCAGGAGATGGGCCGGCGCGTGGACAGGTACGCCAGGTGAACCGCAGCACCCGAATCGTCTGCACCATCGGGCCGTCGAGCGCCTCGCCCGCGGTCCTGCGCAAGCTGCTCAAAGCGGGCATGGACGTCGCCCGTCTCAATTTTTCGCACGGCGATCATGCAAGTCACCGTCAGGCGGCCGCCGACGTTCGCGCCGCCGCCGAAGACGCCGACAGGCCGGTTGCCCTGCTCGGCGACCTGCAGGGACCGAAGATCCGCACCGGCGGCCTCGAGACTGGTTTCCAGCGCCTGGTGCGAGGCCGCCGGGTCTTTCTGATCGGCGGAAAGCGGGATGGAGAGAACGAGATCGAGGTCAGCCACCCCGAGCTGGTCGAGGCTCTCCACGCGGGCGATCGTGTCCTGCTGGACGACGGGCGAATCGAGCTCGTGGTGCGCAGCGTTTCGACCGGTCGCGCGGACTGCTCAATCGTCCGCGGCGGCCTGCTGGGAGAGCGGAAGGGAGTCAGCGTCCCCGGCCGCCCGCTGCCGATGCCCGCGCTCACGGAGAAGGACATAGAAGATCTGAAGCTCGCGGTCGAGCTCGGCGTGGACTACGTCGCGCTGTCCTTCGTCCGCCATCCCGAGGACGTCCTGGCGTGCCAGCGGCACATCGCCGGGATGGACTGTCGCGCCCAGGTCATCGCCAAGCTCGAGAAGGTCGAGGCGATCCACAACCTGAGCAAGATCCTCGAGGTCGCCGACGCAGTCATGGTGGCCCGTGGCGACCTTGGCGTGGAGCTGCGGCTCGGGGAGCTTCCCGCGGTGCAAAAGGACGTCATCGACCGCGCCAACCGTGCCGGCGTGCCGGTGATCACGGCGACCGAGATGCTCGAGTCGATGGTGACCTCGACCCGACCGACCCGGGCCGAGGCTTCGGACGTCGCCAACGCGATCTGGGACGGAACCGACGCGGTGATGCTCTCGCAGGAGACCTCGGTGGGCGCCCACCCCGTCGAGGCGGTGCGAGCAATGGCACGCATTTGCCTGTCCGCGCAGAAGCACCCTGCCTTTCAGCGGCAGCGCCAGCTCTGGCGAGAGCCGGGCCAGGTCGGGAGCGCCATCGCCCACGCGGCGGCGACCAGCGCGGACGAGCTGGGCGCGCGCGTGATCATCGCATTCACCGAATCGGGCACCACCGCGCTTCGCTGCAGCAAGGCGCGCCCCAAGGTGCCTGTGATCGCCGCCAGCCCACACCCCGACGTGCTGCGCCGGACCGCCCTGTACTCCGGGGTGATCCCGCTGCTGGTGAGCCCTGGTCGGGATACCGATCAGATGGTCGCCAACGCGACCGAAGCGGCGGTTCGCAGCGGCCTGGTCCGCCACGGCGACCGGGTGGTCGTGGTCGCCGGAGTGCCGGTCGGCCGTCCCGGCCAGACCAACCTGATGAAGGTCGAGATCGTCTGACCACCAGGCGCACCTAACCGGGCTGATCGGGCCCCTTGCCGGGATAGAGGGTTTAGGCCATGCCACCAGAGGTGCCCTGATTGGCACAGTCTTCGCACGGGCTGCTCGGCAGGATCCAGAGGGCTAACGACGATGCCTCGCGACGGTTCGGACCAAACACGGCCGAGGTGGAGGCTTTCATCCATGCCGCCGCCCACCTGACGCCCTGGCAGTGGCGCCAGGTCCTCGCTGCCCGGCGGCTGGTCGCGTTGGTGACCAAAGAAGGAGCCGGACAGGCCGCCGAGTCCGTGCATTCGATCCAGGACGCGATCCGGAGCAGCGAAGGCAAGGTATCCGAGCCGATGGCGAAGGCCGGTGAGGCCCTATTCGAGGCCCTCGAGAAGAAGAGCGACGAAAAGGTCATCGCGGCGTGGCAAGCAGTGTCGGCCCTGGTCTTGCGTCACCAGCTGTCGGCGCTCAAGTTCGCCGCCCACTACGCACCGTTCGCCGCACTCGTCCCAGTTGCAGACGCCGAAGCCCTCGACCCAACGACCAGGCGATTTCTGGCCGCGATCGAAAACTTGACGGCTGAGCAGTGCGATGTGCTCGCCAGGCCGTGGCGGCTCGACCACGACGCGTCGCGTGCTTTGCTTCAGGCGGTCGCGAAGAGCAGGCAACTCAATATCGAGGAGGCGGTCGCACTCGCCGCATTGAACGCGATCCCCGCGCATCTAACCGGCGATGCCGGTTGGGCGGCGGTGCGGACGGCAGTGCATGGCGGCAGGGTCCTGAGCCGCCGGGCCGAGCTGGCAAACGGCGAGATCTCTGTGTTGTGGGCTCCTCTCGAGGCGGCGATCCCGCTCGAATCGCTCGACAAGGAGGCCGGGGACAAAGGCACCCGCACGCGCGTTCGGGCCGTGGTGACTAGAGCGATCGAGTCGATCAAGCCCCCAAAGGTGGTCCCCGTCCCGCCGCCGAAACCACCCGCTCCGTTCGGCCCCAACAGCGGCGAGGTCACTGCTTTCTTGAGGGGTGTCGTCGAGCTCTCACCAATCCAGTGGCTCCGGGTGCTCGACCGCAGGCAGCTGGTCGCGAGTGTGACGAGGGAGGGCAGCCTGGAGCCGGCGGGCGTGGTGAGAGCTCTCCTCGCCGCCATCGAAGGCACCAAGCAGTTGGACACGTTCACGCGCTGCAAAGCGTTCGCAGCAGTGGAGCGCGCCAGCTTTGCGGTGGAGGCCAAGGATCGCGTCAAGCACGACCAGGTGGTTCGCGAGTACCAGCCATTCGCGACGTTGATCCCGTTCGAGGTCGATTCCGACGAGTTCGTGAGGCGCCTCGCCTCCCTCAGGTCCGACGACTGGGCGCAGGTCGCGGCGTCGGTTCCGACGATCAACCAGGAGGTGGTCGCCCCTCTCATCAACGCGGGCACGGCGCTGCTCGACTTCCTCGGCCGCCGGTCCGATGAGCAAGCCGTCGCCACCTGGCACGCGGTCTCGGCTCTTGTCCGCCGCCACCATCTGACTCCGATCAAGTTCGCGGCGTCGTACGCGCCATTCGCGTCCGCGATTCCCGCCACCAGCGCACGGGCTCGCGGCGCGATGGTGCTCCGTTACGTGACCGCGATCGGACGGCTTGGCGGGAGCCAGTGCGAGCTCCTCGCCATCCCCTGGCAGCTGAGCGATGACGTTTCCAACGCGCTGTCCCGAGTCATGAAGGACGGGAGCGCACGGCCCGCCGAAGAGGCGGCGGCGCTGGCGGCGGTGGTCACAGTGCCGATGCGCTTGTCGGGCAGCGCAGGCTGGGCGGCGGTCAAGACCGCCGCTTTCGGAGGTCGTGTGATCGCGTCGCGGACGCGGCTGACACCCGAGCAGATGGAGGCGCTGTGGAAGCCAATCCAGCCGGCGATCCCACTGGCATCGCTGGGGGCGCCCAAGATCCGCCGCTAGGCTGGACCCTTGTCCTCCTTGCCTGCGGGGAAGGGGACGCTGCGCTCGGGACGACCTTCTAATCCCGTACCCTCATTGCCGTGGCGACGAAGAAGAGCTCGACGAAAACAAGGCGCAAATCCGCCGCCAAGCCGAGGTCCAAGCCGTTGAAGTACGAGCGCGTCCTCGTCGTGTCGGCTCATCCCGACGACCCGGAGTTCTCGGCCGGCGGCTCGATAGCCAAGCTTGCGAAGGATGGCGCCCAGGTCACGTACGTCATCGTCACCGACGGGTCTCAGGGCGGCGAAGATCCCAACCAGAAAGACTCAGAGCTCACCGCCATCCGCCAGAGAGAGCAGCGCGCTGCGGCGCGGGTTCTGGGCGTCAAGAAGGTGGAGTTCCTCGGCTACAAGGACGGCCACCTGACCGCCGATCTGAAGCTGCGGCGCGACATCGTCAGGATGATCCGAAAGTACAAGCCCGAGCTGGTGATCACCCACCTTCCCGGAAGGCTCCTCGACGCCCCCATGGGCGGCTCGCACCCCGACCACATCGCGGTTGGAGAGGCAACTTTCGCCGCGGTCTATCCGGACTCTCGCAATCCGCGCGCCTTCAGAAGCCTTCTCAAAGAGGGATTCCCGGCGCACGTGGTAAAGGAGCTATGGGTTCCGTACTGGACGTCGGGCGATTTCTTCGTCGACATCAGCTCGACGCTTGACAGCAAGATGGAATCGCTGAAGAAGCACAAGAGCCAGGTCGCCAAGCCTGGACGCGAGTGGGACTTTGAGAAGTTCATGCGCAAGCGCCACCGCGAGGTGGGGAAGAAGGCCGGCTACACGTACGCGGAGTCGTTCAAGCGAATCAAGGTCTGAGCTCAGGTCCGACCCAGTCCGCCTTGATTGCGTCCCAGATCACATCCGCCCAAGCCGCGTACTGAACATCGCCGGAGTGGAGTTGATCGGACGAGATCCAACCCTGAGTTGCGATACCCGAGGTGCTCACTTCCGTGATGTCGATCCAGGTGAAGCCACGGCTCGCGGCTTCACTCTTGGCGATGGCGTTGAAGTTATCAGTTAGGCGCGCTAAGGTCCCCGGATCGCCAAATTCTCGCGCCGCGGGCACGACTGACCAATTCGGGATGGAGATTGCGACTGCGCGACCAACACCCGGATCGAGCTCGGCTATGCGGTCGTAGATCGTCCGCAGCGATGCGGTGTATTGCTCAGCCGTTCGACCCTGGACGATGTCATTGACACCGATAAGAACGCTGACTCCCTGAGGTTCGAAGCTGCTCACCTGCCATAGCTCTTCTTTGATCAGATCCAGCGTTGTGAATCCATTGACTGCGGGGTTGATAAGTTCAACCTTGCGGCCGGTCGCCTTCAAGTAGCGCTTAGCGACTATCGATGGGTAGTTGTGCGCTTCGTCGGAGGCGCCAGTGCCGATCGTGTATGAATCGCCAAGTGCCAGGTAACGCAGCGGCAATCGATTATCTTTCGACGTCCGCCAGGGCACTCCACACATCGACCTTTGTCTGCACCCGGCGCACCACCTCGTCTGTGAATTCGGTGGTCGAGGCGTGGCCGCCCAGGTCGGCGGTCCGCACACCGTCGGAGACCGCCTCGAGCGCCGATTCATAAACGGCGCGCGAGGCCCGGCGCGCCTGGTCGTGCTTCATGTAACCGAGCAGGGAGGCGACGGCCAGTATCATCGCCATCGGGTTGGCGACGTTCTTGCCCTCCAGCGCGGGCGCCGTTCCGTGGGGGGCCTCTGTCATGGCGACTTTCACAGCGCCCGAGTCGTCGAACGCCAGCAGTGTCGACTCAGCCCCGGCGATGGTGCCGAACATCTGCATCACCAGGTCTGAGAGCGTGTCCCCGTCGCGGTTCAACGCGGGGATCACCAGCGACTCGCCGGTCGTCGCCAGAAGCAGGGCGTAGGTCGCATCGATGAGCTGAGGGTCATACCGCACGTCCGGGTTGCGTTTCGCCGCCGCGTCGAGCTCCTCTTTGAACATACCCTCGTACACGGGACTGACTGTGAACTTGGGGCCGCCGAAAACCTTGGCCTCGATACGCTTGGCGTGGGCGAAGGCATAGTCGGCGACCATCTGGCACGTGCGGCGGCTGATCTTCTCGGTCCTGAAGGCCCACTCGTCGAGCCCGTGGCCCTCGCGCCACTCCTTCGCGCCGTACGCGTCGTCGACCGCCATCCGGATGACCGAGATGGGGGCGTGGACCCCGGCCAGCGGCCGAACTCCGGGGATCCGCCGGCCGGTCCGGACGATCACCCGCCCGTCGACCCGCTTGCGAAGGATCGCGTTGGGGCTGCCGACGTCCCCCGCCCCCTCCGGCGTGATGGTCGCCGCCTTCAAGCCGAACCCGGTTTCGCGGAGGGCCTCAGCCGCGTCCAGAACGACCTGGTTTCGCGTCGCGCGGCGCTGCTCGAGGGAGAGGTCGAAGTCACGCCGGTCCACCGCAAAGCCGAGGATGTCGGGATCGAGCAGGCGGATGGCCTCCCGGAGAAGCTCCTCGCCGGTCTGGTCCCCGTGCAGCACGATCACGGTCGGACCCCCCACATGACGAATCATATTGGGGAGGCGGACCCTGAGAGCCTGCCGGGCCCGCGCAGGACGGCAATCGGGGGGCAAACTCGACTGGCGGAGTCCAGCCCTGATACTATTGACAGCGCCTAGGTAACCTAGGCTTTTTTCTTTTCAGCCCGAAAAGTGCGCCCTACAGGCGCCCTTTTGTCCAAAGAGCCAATTATGGAAGACATCATCACCCTCGCATGCGGCGTGTGTAAGCGTCGCAACTACACCACCGTCAAGAACAAGAAGAACGATCCCGACCGGCTCGAGATGAGCAAGTACTGCCGGTGGTGCCACAAGCACACCCCGCACAAGGAGACCAAGTAGTGGCGGTCACAGCCAAGAAGCGCGCGGAGTCGGCGCCCGAGTTCAGCGTCGCCCGTTTTCTGCGCGAGGTCATCGACGAGCTTCGCAAGGTCGTCTGGCCGACCTGGGGCGAGCTGTACCGCTATACGCTCATCGTCATCGTGACGGTGATCGTGCTCGGGGCGTTCATCGGCGGCGTCGACTACGCCGTTGGCGAGATCGCGAAGCGCTTCATCTACCCGGTGGCACCCTGATGGCCGTCGAGAAGACGTCGCCCGAGCAGGACGCCCAGTGGTACGTCGTCCACGCTTACTCCGGCCACGAGGAAAAGGTCAAGAAGAACCTCGAGAAGAGGATCGAGTCCATGGACATGCAGGACAAGATCCTCCAGGTGCTCGTCCCGATGGAGGACGAGATCGAGATCAAGGACGGCAAGCGGCGCCACGTCCAGAAGCGGATCTTCCCGGGCTACATCCTGGTCCGCATGGTGATGTCGAACGAGTCGTGGTTCGTGGTTCGCAACACCCCCGGCGTGACGAGCTTCGTCGGCTCGGCGAACAGCCCGGTGCCCCTCCAGGAGAAGGAGGTCCGGGCGATTCAGAAGCAGATGAAGCAGGAAGCGCCCAAGATCCGGGTCGAGTTCCAGGTCGGCGAGTCGGTGCGGGTGGTCGACGGTCCGTTCACAGACTTCCACGGCAAGGTGGACGAGATCAACCCCGAGAAGGGCAAGCTCAAGGTGCTCGTGAACATGTTCGGGCGCGAGACCCCGGTCGAGCTCGACCTATTGCAGGTCGAGAAAGTTCACTAGCTCCGCACGCACACATAGATAAGGAAGAGAAGGCACCCCGATGAGCAAGAAGAAGATCCGCGCGGTCCTGAAGCTCGAGCTGCAGGCCGGCAAGGCGACGCCCGCCCCGCCGGTGGGCACCGCGCTTGGTCCGCACGGCATCAACATCATGGAGTTCACCAAGGCTTACAACGAGCGCACGTCTCAGCAGGTCGGGGACGTCGTGCCCGCGGAGATCACGATCTACGAAGACCGCAGCTTCTCCTTCGTCCTCAAGACGCCACCGGCGGTCAACCTGCTGAAGCGGGCGGCGGGCATCGAGAAGGGATCGCCCAAGCCCAACCGCGAGAAGGTGGGCCGGGTCACGAGGCAACAGCTGCGACAGATCGTCGAGGCCAAGCGGAAGGACCTGAACGCGTACGACGCCGAGGCTGCGATGAAGATGATCGAGGGCACCGCCCGTTCGATGGGACTCGAGGTGCTCGATGCCTAAAAAGAGAGGCAAGAAGTACATCGAGGCGGCCAAGAAGGTCGAGGCCGCCCTCGCCGGCAACGGCAACGGAGGGCTAGACCCCGAGGCGGCGGTCGCGATGGTCAAGGACACCTCGGTCTCGAAGTTCGACGCGACTGTGGAAGCTCACATCCGGCTTGGCGTCGATCCCCGGCATGCCGAGCAGATGGTGCGGGGGTCGGTTGTCCTCCCGAACGGAACCGGCAAGAAGGTACGCGTTGCGGTGTTTGCCACAGGCGACAAGCAGCGCGAGGCCCAGGACGCCGGCGCCGACTTCGTGGGTGGAGACGACCTGGTCAAGAAGGTGTCGGACGGCTGGACCGATTTCGACGCCGCCGTCGCGACCCCAGACATCATGTCCAAGGTCGGACCGCTGGGCAAGATCCTCGGTCCGCGCGGTCTGATGCCAAACCCCAAATCCGGCACTGTCACCTTCGACGTGGCGCGGGCGGTGAGAGAGGTAAAGGGCGGCAAGGTCGAGTTCCGGACCGACAAGTTCGGCATCGTCCACGCCCCGATCGGCAAGGTGTCGTTCGACCAGAAGCAGCTGCACCAGAACCTGGGCGCGCTGGTCGATGCACTGATCCGGAACAAGCCGGCCACTTCAAAGGGGCAGTACCTGCGCAGCTTCTACCTGGCCGCCACCCAGGGCCCCTCAGTCCCGGTCGACGTCAAAGAGGCGGCAAAGCTCCACACCAGCAGCTAGCCTGCGTGGCAGGGGCGGACGGGGTTCCCCCGGCCGCGACTTTGTCTCTCTCGCCACCGACGTGGCCTTGATAAATATTTCGATAATCCCATCCCGGGAAGGAGAGCAGCCCCGTCGGCGCAGCCGACCGGGCGATGAGAGGAAACAGTCCGGTTTCCTCTCATACTTTTGTGCCATGTACGGGCCCTTGATCGAAGGCAAGCTGGTCCGGCTACGTCCGCCGAAACCTGACGACGCCGCAGCGATGATCACCTGGTTCGAGGACATGGAGGTCACCCGCTTCCTCCTCCGAAACCACCCACCATCGCTGGAGGAGGAGAAGGAGTGGCTGGAGAAGATGGCCAGGGACCCCGACCAGGTCATATGGGCCGTCGAGCACAAGGGCGCCCTGGTGGGGACGACCGCCATCCACGCCATCAGCTGGAAGAACGGCTTCGGCACCACCGGCACCGTCATCGGAGACAAGGCGGTGTGGGGCCAGGGCCTCGGCCGCGAGCTGATGCAGCTCCGGGCCCGATACGCCTTCACCCAGCTCCCGCTGCGCAAGCTGAAGTCCGGCTACCTCGCAGGCAACGACGCCAGCGCCCGCGCGCAGGCGGCCGCAGGCTATCGCGAGGTCGGGCGCTACCAGAAGGACATGTTCATCGACGGTGAGTGGCGCGACCACGTGATGACCGAGGTCCTGCGCGAGGATTGGTTGAAGTCGAACTCCCTATAATCGTTTTCCTGCCCTAGACCGTAGGTGCGGGCGCGAGCTCGCTTAATTTCCTACAGAGGCACAAGAAGCGAAGGACATCCGATCCTTCCTGCCTCTATCGCGTTGTGGCAGGGAGGATTTTTCATTTGCCGAAGGCACGTAAGGAACAGAAGATCGAGCAGGTCGACCTTCTGATCGAAAAGCTGAAGAAGGCCAAGGTGGCGGTGCTCACCGACTACCGCGGGCTCAAGGTCAGCCAGATCCAGGAGCTGCGCGGCAAGCTCCGGGGTGGCGACGTCGAGTACCGCGTGGTCAAGAACACGCTGGCCCGGCGGGCCGCTGAGGCGGCCGGCTATCCGGCACTGCAGGAGGGGATCAAGGGCCCGGTGGCGATCGCCTTCGGTTACGACGACCTTGGCGCACCATCGAAGCTGATCACCGAGTTCGTCCGCGCGACCAGGTTGAAGCTGGACGTCGTCGGCGGACTGGTCGAAGGCAGGGTCTTCTCGTCCGACCAGATCAAGCAGCTGGCCGATCTCCCGTCCCGCGAAACGTTGATCGCCCAGCTCATGGGCACTCTTCAGTCACCGGTCGCCCAGCTTGTCGGCACCATGCAAACCCCGCTTCAGCAGCTGATGGGCGTGCTGAACGCGTACAAGACCAAATTGGAGGCAGCGTAGAAATGGCAACCAAGATCACCCCCAAGGACTTCGTGGAGGCGCTCAAAGACTGGAGCATCCTCGACGTGGTGGAAGCGGTCAAGGCGATCGAGGACGAGTTCGGCATCAAGGCGGCTGCGGCCGTCGCCACCGTCGCCGCGGCGCCCGCCGCCGGCGCGGCCGCGGAGGCTGAGGAGGAGCAGACCGAGTTCACAGTGACGCTCACCGCGGTCGGCGAGAGCAAGATCAACGTGATCAAGGCAGTCCGCGAGCTCACGCAGCTCGGCCTCAAGGAGGCCAAGGACCTGGTCGACGCCGCTCCGAAGCCGGTGCTCGAGAACGTGAGCAAGGCGGACGCCGAGAAGGCGGTCGCGCGACTGAAGGAAGCGGGAGCCACAGCAGAGCTGAAGTAGTTCGGGGACCCGGCGCTACTCGTCCCTCTCCCCTCCAGGGGAGCGATCAGTAAGGCCCATCCTTACCGCCGCTTTGCGCGCAGGGAAGGGTGAGGGGCGTTAATCGGGAGATCCGCTAACCGGAAGACCCGCTAACCGCGGACCTCCTGGCGCAGCTCTTCGGTCAGGCTGTTGACCACCTCCGGCCGGCCGTGAAATTGGGCCGGGGTGTTCTGGTAGAGCGAGATCAGCCATCGACCCCCGGCCTTCTGCAGCACGACGCTCTGGATGCTGTTGAGCGCCGGGTTGAGGTCTGAAGCGCCTGCGGGGACGACGCCGGCCACGGCGCGAAGCAGCGCGATCTGCGGGGTCAGCTGGCGGACCTGCCTTACCTTGCCGACATACCGGCCCGTCTCGTGGTCCAGGAAGATCCTCTGCATCTCGGACGCGATCGCGGCTCGGCCCTTCGTCTCGCTGCCGTCAAACCCGACGACCTCGCCATCCTCTGCGAACTGGGCACCAAAATCCTGGCCGCTGCGCCGGTTCCAGGCCGCGAGCAGGTCGTGATAGACGGAGCGAACGTCGTCATGGTCGGTCATGTCCTGAAGCTACTCCAACTCGGTGGTCGCGTTCAGGCCGGCGAGGTGGATCGGCTCCACAGGAACAGGTCGCGCAGATATCCGATCGTGCCTCCATGAAACGCGTCGTGGTCCGCCATCGTCCAGAAGATGCGCCACGCTCGCCACAGCTCGCCCCAGTTGGTCTTCACCATGTCGTCAAGCTGTCCATCCGAGAGACCGCCCAACTCTCCGCTGAGCCTCATGTGCGCCTGGTCGAGCATCGAGATCGCGCCCGTCGCCGTGTGCGGGATCACGATTTCAGGGAATGTCAGGCGGGCGGGGCCATAGGCCCACTCGTGGTACATGACCTTGCACGTCGCCAGGTGGACGACCTGCCAGCCGATCGACGTTACGGGCGCAGGATTTGGATCCGGAATCTCGTAGTGGTACGTCCAGTGCCCGGGCCGATCCTGGTAGATAGTCCAGCAGCCTGCGATCGGCTCCCAGAAGAATTCCTCGTCCGTCAGGCCGTCGAGCCGCTTTCGCAATCGGCTGTAGTTCTCGTCGGTGACCGTACTGAGGAGGGCTGAGCGAGACACTCAGCGAACCGGGGTTTTGAGCTTCTCGAGCACCAGGTCCATCCCTCGCTCCAGCTCCGCTTCGTTCACGCACCAGTGTGGCGACAGCCGGACGCGGCCGGGGCGCGAGTCGACGATGACGCCCTCCGCGTGAAGCCTGGCCTCGACCTCCTCGGGACGGTCGCACTCGAGAGTGACGATTCCGCACCGCCGGTCCCGCTCGCGGGGCGTGAACGTCTTGACCCCTGCCTCATCGCAGCGCTCCAGGATGCGATCGGTCAGGTCGCGCAGCCGGTCCTGGATATGCTCGACCCCCACATCCAGGATGAGCTCGAGGCCCGCCAGGCCGGCGTAGTGGCAGGCGACCGCCCAAGTTCCGGTCTCGAGGCGCCTGGCGTCATCGGCGAAGACGAGCTCTTCGAGAGTGAACGAGAACGGGTCGCGGGTGGCGAACCATCCAGTGCCCTGAGGCCGGACGTTCGGGATCAGCTCTGGCCGAACGTAAAGGAAGGCGGTGCCGGGGCCGCCGGACAGCCACTTGAGGCAGCCGCCCACGAAGGCGTCGCAGTCCATCGCCACGACGTCAAGTGGCACGCATCCGCATGTCTGATAGCCGTCGATGAGGCAGAGGGCGCCTTTGGCATGGGCCGCGTCCGCGATCGCCCGCACATCCTGCAGGTAGCCGGTCGTGTAGAAGAGGTGGGTCGTCGCTACGAGGGCCGTCCGCCCGTCGATCCGCTCCGCGAACGCCTCGGGCGGGATCGTCATCCCGTCCTTGCTGGGGACGAACTCCACCTCGAAGCCCGGGCGCGAGAGCCATTGGTGGCCGATGGTCGGAAAGTCCAGCTCGCCGATCAGGATCTTGTCGCGACCAGGGGGCAGAGGCAGACCTGAAGCAAGCGTGGTGAGCGCGACCGACACGGAGGGCGCGATCGCTGTCGACCCCTCCGGGGCGTTCAGCAAAGCGCGGATCCGGGTCCGGAGCCGGTCCAGCAGGGGCAGCCAGTCCGAGAACCAGACCGGAGTCCCCTGGGTGTCCCAGTCACGGGCGTACCGCTCGATGGCGGCTCGCCCAGAACGGGGAAGGGGGCCGAGGGAGCAGGCGTTGAGGTAGATGTAGCGGTCGAGGAGGGGGAACTCGGATCGGAGCGCCTGCCAGTCCGGCATCCCTAAAGGCTAACCCTTGGCCACTAACCGCCCGCCAGTGCTATAGTGCCCGCACTTCGGTCGAGCGGGGGTTCCGCCCGGCCTCGATGGCTCGTCCCCATTGGGGGCCGATTCGTCGTATACTGGCCGTTCGTGCACGCCCGGCCGCTCATCTTGCCTATTACCTGAGCGCGCCCTTTTTCCGTTTAAGGAGAACCGAATGATCTCAGAGATGAGAGCTCCCTCGCGTCTTAGTTATGGCCGTATCCCGAACCTGGTCGAGCTGAAGGACCTCATAGCGACACAGGTCGAGTCCTTTCACTGGTTCAAGTCCGAGGGCCTTCGTGAGCTCTTCGACGAGATCAACCCGATCACCGACTACACCGGCAAGAACTTCGAGCTGAAGTTCCTCGACTACGAGTTCGGACAGCCGAAGTTCTCAGTGGAGGAGTGCCGCAACCGCGATATGACGTATGCCGCGCCCCTGCGGATCAAGACCCGCCTCACCATCAAGGAGACGGGGGAGATCAAGGAGTCCGAGGTGTACATGGGCGACTTCGCCATGATGACCGACGAAGGCACCTTCATCGTCAACGGCACCGAGCGCGTCGTCGTCTCGCAGCTGGTGCGCTCGCCGGGCGTCTACTTCACCGCCGCAGAGGACCCCAACACGGGTCGCAAGCTGTTCGGCGCGAAGCTGATCCCCAACCGCGGCGCCTGGCTGGAGATCGAGACCTCGGCCAAGGACCTGCTCACTGTCAAGATCGACCGCAAGCGCAAGGTCCCGGTGACGGTTCTTCTCAAGGCGCTCGAGCTCCCTTCGCTCAAGGGAACCGAGAACGACCGCGAGGCCCAGAAGCGCGCGCTGCTCGAGATGTTCGGGGACGTGGACAACAACCCCGAGCACCGCTACATGGAATCCACGCTCGACAAGGACACCACGATGAAGACCGAGGACGCCCTCCTCGAGCTGTATCGCCGCGTCCGGCCGGGCGATCCTCCGTCGGTGGACAACGCCCGGAACCTGCTCCAGAGCCTGTTCTTCAACCCGCGCCGGTTCGACCTCGGCCGCGTCGGCCGGTACAAGGTCGACAAGAGGCTGGGCCGCGATGAGGCTGACATCCTGGCGCGCGTACGCCAGCGCGAGCTCCGGATCCTGGAGAAGGGAGACTTCATCGCCTTCCTCCGCAAGCTGATCGAGCTCAACAACGCTGCACGCGAGAAGCAGATCCCCGACGACATCGACCACCTGGGCAACCGGCGCGTGCGCGCGGTCGGCGAGCTACTGCAGAACCAGTTCCGCATGGGTCTCATCCGCATGGAGCGAATCATCAAGGAGCGGATGACGATCAGCGACCCGCACACGGTCACGTCGGCGTCGCTGATCAACGCACGTCCGGTGGTGGCCGCGATCAAGGAGTTCTTCGGTTCGAGTCAGCTGTCGCAGTTCATGGACCAGCACAACCCGCTCTCCGAGCTGACGCACAAGCGCCGCCTGTCGGCTCTCGGTCCAGGCGGGCTTTCCCGCGAGCGGGCCGGATTCGACGTGCGTGACGTTCACCACAGCCACTACGGCCGTATCTGCCCGATCGAAACCCCGGAGGGCCCGAACATCGGCCTGATCGGCAACCTGGCGACCTACGCCAAGGTCAACGAGTTCGGCTTCGTGGAGACCCCGTTCCGCCGCGTCTACAACCGCATGTCGGTCAACGACGACACCGCTCCGAAGCTGGATGGGCGCACGCTGCGCCGCCCCGCCCTCGATCCCAAGGGCAAAGAGGTCCTGCCCGCGCAAGAGCTCCTCGACGCCAAGGCGGTCCAGAAGCTGGTGAAGGCGCACGTCCAGGGAGTCGACATCGTGCCCTGGGTCTCGACCGAGGTCGAGTATCTGTCCGCCGACGAGGAGGACATGTTCGGCATCGCTCAGGCCAACGCGAGCCTGACTCCCGAGAACCACTTCACCGACGCGCGCGTGCCGTCACGTGCCCGCGGCGACTTCAAGATCGAGGACGTCGGCAACATCCAGTACATGGACATCTCGCCGAAGCAGATCGTCTCGGTCGCGACCGCGATGATCCCGTTCCTGGAGCACGACGACGCAGGCCGAGCCCTCATGGGCGCGAACATGCAGCGCCAGGCCGTTCCGCTGCTCGTCACGGACGCGCCGCTGGTCGGCACCGGCGTCGAGTACTACGCGGCCAAGGACTCTGGCGAGATGATCGTCGCGGATGTCGCCGGGACGGTCCTGGACATCGCACACCCCAAGGACATCAAGGCGGTGCACGCAACGCCGGTGTTCGAGATCGTGGTCAAGCCGGACGGCGGCGGCCCGGATCGCCACTACCCGCTCCAGAAGTTCGCCCGCTCGAACCAGGGCACCTGCTTGAACCACAAGGTGAAGGTCAAGCCTGGCCAGCACGTCGCGAAGGGCGACATCCTGGCTGACGGTCCTGCCATCGACGATGGCGAGATGGCCCTCGGCCGGAACGTGCTCGTGGCGTTCATGCCGTGGGAGGGCTACAACTTCGAGGACGCGATCCTCCTGTCGGAGCGCGTCGTGAAGGAGGACATGTACACCTCGATCCACATCGAGGAGCACGAGTCCGAGGCCCGCGAGACCAAGCTCGGGCCCGAGGAGATCACCCGCGACATCCCCAACGTCGCCGACGACGCCCTGCGCAACCTCGACGAGCGCGGCATCGTCTACATCGGCGCCGAGGTCCAGCAGGGCGACATCCTGGTCGGCAAGATCACGCCCAAGGGTGAGACCGAGCTCTCGGCCGAGGAGCGGTTGCTGCGCGCGATTTTCGGTGAGAAGGCGCGCGAGGTTCGCGACTCGAGCCTGCGCGTGCCGCACGGCGAGCGCGGAATCGTCGTCGACGTAAAGGTTTTCTCTCGCGAGAACAAGGACGAGCTCGGCCCGGGCATCAACGAGATGGTTCGCGTCTACCTCGCCCAGAAGCGAAAGATCTCGGCCGGCGACAAGATGGCCGGTCGCCACGGCAACAAGGGCGTGGTCGCCAGGATCATGCCGGCGGAAGACATGCCGTACCTCCCCGACGGGACCCCTGTCGACATAGTTCTCAACCCGCTCGGGGTTCCAAGCCGCATGAACCTCGGTCAGGTCCTGGAGACCCACCTCGGTTGGGTTGCGTCGACGCTTGGAATCAAGATCGCGACGCCCGTCTTCGACGGGGCGCCGATGTCCACCATCGTGGCCGAGCTCGAGAGGGCGGGCCTGCCCGCCGACGGCAAGGTCCGGCTTCGCGACGGCCGCACGGGCGAGCAGTTCGACGAGCCGGTGACCGTGGGCATGATCTACATGCTCAAGCTGGCCCACCTGGTCGAGGACAAGATCCACGCACGTTCAACCGGTCCTTACAGCCTGGTCACCCAGCAGCCGCTGGGCGGCAAGGCTCAGTTCGGCGGCCAGCGGTTCGGAGAGATGGAGGTTTGGGCGCTCGAGGCTTACGGCGCGGCACACGTCCTCCAGGAGATCCTGACCGTCAAGTCGGACGACATAGTGGGCCGCGTCAAGGCCTACGAGGCCATCGTCAAGGGCGACAACACGCTCGAGGCCGGCATCCCGGAGTCGTTCCGCGTGCTGGTCAAGGAGCTGGAGGGGCTTGCGCTCGGGGTCGAGATCCTGAGCGAGGACGAACGCCAGATCGTACTCAGCGAAGAGGACATCCCCGAAATCCCGCTCGACTTGGGCATCAGTCTCGAGCGTGAAGAGCTTGGTGAGGACTCAGGCGAATGAAGATGTCCTCTTCGACTTTCAAACAGACAGGGGTCCCCGCGAAATCGCAGATTTCGTGGGGCTCCGACATCCCCGAGATCCCTCTGGACCTCGGCATCAGCCTCGAGCGCGAAGAGCTCGGGGAAGACTCGGCAGAGTAGGAGAGATAGAGAAAGAACTTGCTGAAGCTAGAGAACTTTGACGCGCTGAAGCTTTCGTTGGCGTCGCCGGACACGATCATGTCCTGGTCGCACGGCGAGGTCACGAAGCCGGAGACCATCAACTACCGCACGCTCCGCCCGGAGCGCGACGGTCTCTTCTGCGAGCGCATCTTCGGTCCGACCCGGGACTGGGAGTGCCACTGCGGAAAGTACAAGCGCTACCGCTACAAGGGCATCATCTGCGACAAGTGCGGCGTCGAGGTTACCCGCTCCAAGGTTCGCCGGGAGCGCATGGGCCACATCAAGCTGGCATCGCCGGTAAGCCACGTCTGGTACTTCAAGGGCATTCCCAGCCGCATGGGCCTGCTCCTCGACATGTCTCCGCGCAACCTCGAGAAGATCCTGTACTTCGCCAACTACATCGTCACCGACGTTCACGAAGAAGTCCGCAAGGACATGCTGGCCACGCTCAACATGGACAAGGACGAGCGTGCGATCCGGCTGCGAGCCGACATCGACTCCAAGAGCAAGGAGCTGCGCGCCGAGAACGAGGGCAAGACCAAGAAGCTGAAGGGTGAGGTCGAGACCGAAGTCTCCCGCCTGGAGGAGGAGCTGCAGGAGGCGGTCGACAGCCTGACCACTCAGGGCAAGAAGGCGACCGAGAGCATCAAGGCGGGGGTCGGCACGAAGTCGCGCCGCGTCCTTTCTATTGGCCTGGACGGCGACGAAGAGGTCGTCGTCGACAAGGGCGAGCTTCTCTCCAAGGAGATGTCGCGAGCCGTGCTCGCCAAGGTCCAGGAGAAGGTCGAAAAGCTCGAGGCCAACACCAAGGCGCAGCAGAAGCGCGCCAAGGACCGGCTCGATGCTGACCGCAAAGCGTTGGAAGCCTCGATCGAGGCCGCCACCAAGACACAGCGCGACGCCATCCAGGGTGAGCTCGAGACGCTCCAGCAGGAGATCGAGGCCACCCGCACCGACCTCGAGGCCATGCACCCCAAGCAGATCCTCACCGACACCCAGTTCCGCGACTACCAGGAGCGCTTCGGGCGCGCGTTCAGGGCCGGCATCGGGGCTGAGGCGGTCCGCGACCTTCTGTCGCGCATCGAGCTCCAGTCCGAGATGTACCGCCTGCGCGAGGAATCGAAGTCTTCAAGCGGCCAGCGCAAGCAAAAGGCGATCAAGCGCTTGAAGGTCGTCGAGGACTTCCGCAAGTCGAACGCCAGCCCGACATGGATGGTGCTCGAAGTCTTGCCGGTCATCCCGCCCGAGCTGCGCCCGATGGTTCAGCTCGACGGCGGCCGCTTCGCGACCTCCGACCTCAACGACCTCTACCGCCGCGTCATCAACCGCAACAACCGGTTGAAGCGGCTCCTCGAGCTCGGCGCGCCGGAGATCATCGTGCGCAACGAGAAGCGGATGCTCCAGGAGGCCGTCGATGCATTGATCGACAACGGCCGCCGCGGGCGCGCTATCACCGGCACGGGCAATCGAAAGCTGAAGTCGCTGTCCGACATGCTCAAGGGCAAGCAGGGCCGGTTCCGCCAGAACCTGCTCGGCAAGCGCGTCGACTACTCGGGCCGCTCAGTGATCGTGGTCGGCCCCGAGTTGAAGCTCCACGAGTGCGGGCTGCCCAAGAAGATGGCGCTCGAGCTCTTCAAGCCTTTCGTCATGCGCGAGCTCGTCAACAAGGGCTACACGACCAACATCAAGTCTGCCAAGCGGATGGTCGAGCGCAGCCGGACCGAGGTCTGGGACGTCCTGGACGAGGTCATCCGCGACCACCCGGTGCTGCTCAACCGCGCCCCGACCCTACACCGGCTCGGCATCCAGGCATTCATGCCCGTCCTGGTCGAAGGCTCGGCTATCCAGATCCACCCATTGGTCTGCGCCGCGTTCAACGCTGACTTCGACGGCGACCAGATGGCCGTTCACGTGCCGCTCTTCAGCGGCGCCATCGCGGAAGCCAAGAACCTGATGATGTCGTCGCAGAACATCCTGTCCGCCGCCGACGGCCACCCGGTGGTCGCGCCGACGCAGGACGTCGTGCTCGGCTGCTACTGGCTCACCGCCGCGCGTGGCGACATGCCGGTGGACAAGGAGAAGACGCAGAAGCTCCGCACCTTCAGCTCGGAGAACGAGGTGGTGCTGGCGCTCGAGAGCAAGGTGGTCAAGCTCCAGGAGTGGATCCGGGTCCGCATCGGGACGGAGCTGATAGTGACCACTCCGGGACGTGTGGTCTTCAACCAGCCGCTGCCGGTCGGCAAGGCGCCGATGGAAGAGACGATGAAGCCGCTTCCGTTCCAGAACGCGCACTACGATCGCAAGCTGCTGCGCACCCTGGTGGCGGAGCTGTTCCGCCTTTACGGCAGCGAGACGACAGCGGTGGTGGTCAACGACATCAAGCGGCTCGGGTTCCGCTACGCGACCCAGGCCGGAATCACAGTATCCGCGATGGACATCCCGCACCCCGAGTCGAAATGGCAGACGATCCACAGCACCGAGAAGGAGGTTGCGGACGTCGAGCGGATGTACCGCCGCGGCGTCATGACCGACGATGAGCGCTACAGAAAGGTGATCGAGTTGTGGCAGCGCGCCTACGAAGAGGTGGGCAACGCCACCGAGCAGGCCTTCGACAAGTTCAGCCCGATCTGGATGATGATGGGCTCGGGCGCCCGCGGAAACATCCAGCAGATTCGCCAGCTCGCGGGCATGCGCGGCCTGATGGCCGACCCGACGGGCCGGATCATCGACCTACCGATCCAGGCCAACTTCACCGAGGGCTTGACGGTTCTCGAGTACTTCATCTCGACCCACGGCACTCGAAAGGGTCTCGCCGACACGGCCCTACGCACCGCTGACTCGGGCTACCTGACGCGGCGTCTGGTCGACGTTGCCCAGGACGTGATAGTCCGCGAGGAGGACTGCGGCACCACCAACGGAA
Organism: Chloroflexota bacterium; assembly: GCA_005880945.1. Taxonomy (GTDB): domain Bacteria; phylum Chloroflexota; class Dormibacteria; order Dormibacterales; family Dormibacteraceae; genus Palsa-872. The sequence goes on from VBIU01000044.1 coordinate 21,100, forward strand.
TCTGGGTTCGCGACATCACCCCTGAGCGGGCGAAGAGCGAGCCCATCTTCGAGAAGATCGCGGGCCGCATCTCGGCTGAGAACATCGTCGTCGGCGGCAAGGTGCTCGTCCCCGCGGGAACTCCGATCAGCGACGACGCGGCGCGCCAGACAATCGCTGCAGGAGTCGCTGTCAAGATGCGTTCGGTTCTCGTGTGCGAGGCGCGCGAGGGCGTCTGCCGCACCTGCTATGGCCGCAACCTCGCCACCGGCAAGATCGTCGAGATCGGTGAGGCGGTGGGCGTCATCGCCGCGCAGTCGATCGGCGAGCCGGGCACCCAGCTGACCATGCGCACCTTCCACACCGGCGGTGTCGCCGGCGTGGACATCACACAGGGTCTTCCCCGCGTCGAGGAGCTGTTCGAAGCTCGCATCCCCAAGGGCAAGGCCATCATCTCCGAGATCGACGGGGAGCTCGAGATCATCCGCGCGGAGGGCTCGCGCAAGGTGCGTGTCACCTCCAAAGAGGAGTTCGAGGTCTCTTATCCAATCGACGCCAAGATGCAGGCCCTGGTCAAGAGCAAGGACGAGGTCATGGAAGGCCAGGAGCTCGCGCGCGACTCGAAGGGCAATGGCATCCGAACCCGCCACGCGGGCAAGGTGACGGTCACCGCCAAGGACATCACTGTTCGGACGCTGGACGAAGAGGTGCGCGAGTACCCCATCCCGCACCAGGTGCGAATCCGCCCCGACCTCGACCGCCGGGACGGCCAGAAGGTCGTCATCAAGGCCGGCCAGCAGATCACCGAGGGCTCGATATCGCCCCAGGAGCTGCTGCACATCCTGGGCAAGGAGGCGGTCCAGACCTTCCTCGTCGACGAGGTCCAGAAGGTTTACCGCAGCCAGGGCGTCGACATCAACGACAAGCACATCGAGGTGATCGTTCGCCAGATGATGCGCAAGGTTCGCATCGACTCGGCGGGCGACACGGGCCTGCTCCCGGGCGAGATCGTCTCGCAGTGGGAGTACGAGGAGGCCAACGCGCGTGCGCTGGCTGAGGGCGGCGAGCCGGCGACGGCGCAGACCGTTCTGCTGGGCCTGATCAAGGCAGCTCTCAACACGACCTCGTGGCTGTCGGCCGCATCCTTCCAGGAGACGACCCGTGTCCTCACGGAAGCGGCGATCTCGGGCAAGGTCGACCGCCTGCGCGGGCTCAAGGAGAACGTGATCATCGGGAAGCTCATCCCGGCCGGGACCGGGCTCGA
>VBIU01000128.1 GCA_005880945.1 Chloroflexota bacterium
CAAAGGTTTCGGGGATCGGTTCCACGGCGGTGACGCGAGCTCCGACAGCTCCGCCCGCGAGCACCGTATAGCTTCCCACGTTGGCGCCAACATCCAGAAAGTGATCCTTCGCCCGCAGGAGGTGGAGCACGAATGCCATCTCCCTCACCTCGTGCAGGCCGCAATACCAGTTACCCGTGGCTCCTGTCATGCCGCGCATCGCGAAGAGCGATGTGCCCTCGACGAAAGGCAGAGCGATTGGACCGGCAATCAGGCGAGAGACGAATTGCCAGCGAACCACGCGGCCCAGGGCGGAGAACCTACCATTAGCGTTGAGTGGGTGATTCCAGACAAAGGTCGCCAGTTGGCGTAACCCCATACTCAGGCGGTCAGTGCTGCCAGGTATCGGCGCGCAACGTGCCGCTCGCGAGATCTATCGCGGCGTCGGTACCGTTCCTGAGCACCACCGTGACCGTCCCACTGCTCGAAACGTAGCCTGTGAGTTGCATTGCCTGCAGGTCTTGGGAGAAGCCTACCGACACCATATCTCCAACGGCCGCACCGCTCGCCGGAATGGTCGTGGTGTTTTGCGCGCCCGGATCAATACGGGGGGGATCCCATGTGGCAGTGGCGAAGAGGTGTTTGGCGATGGCGGCATCAGACCCGATCTGCAACTGCGCCATGGCCGCCGTCTTCCACGACGGGATACGCGTTGATTTGGAGACATAACCCAATTCATCAGGAAAGTGCCCTACGGCTTCACCATTGCTATTGATCTGTCGATTCCCGAGTTGCACATAGTGTCCCCCGGTACCGGAAACCACGAACGGTACCGAGTCGGCGATCGAATTGCCTATGGCTACATCGGAGCACCAACTATTCGCGACGACGGACACCTTGCAGAAAAACACGTTGCTGAGCATGACAATGGGTCCGCTGCCTACCTTCAATCCGAAGCCGTCCGGATTTGCAATCGCTTCTACCTGACACCCCAGGATCGTCATCCCGGTTCCGGCAGACGTGTTACCGCCGATGAGGAAGCGGTTCGCGTGTTCGGACCTGAAACCAATGATGGTAAAGACTCCGCCTGGTCGGAGGTCGAAGTCAGCAACAGTATCGTGAGAAGCGCTGCCTCCATAGACGGACACGTTGCCGCCGCTGAGCACCTGCAGCCCGGTGCCATTCGCCTCCATCTCTAACATCGTAAAGGCGAAATTGAGGGAGTTGCCGTCCTGTATGAGGCAGCCAGTGTCGTTACGCAATAACATGAGATGGTCGAATAGGAACTCAGAGCCGGCCTGCGTGATCGCGCTGTTCCCGATCTGAATACCCGTCGCAAAGGAGGATACGCTGATGTTTCTCCAGGACGAGGAACCGGACTGAGTTCCCTTGCCAGAGTCGCGCTGAACAAGAACGCCAGTAGTGGTCCCTTTCGCCATTCTGTTTTCTAGCGACCAACCCTCGAAAATGTACTGTTTTGATCCGTTCACTCTGATCGCCGCGCCGGTGGTGGGTCCAAACCACAAGATCCGGGTTGCCAACATTCCCTCGCCCATGAGATTTATCGTTTTGAAGGTTGAGGACCTGTTGATGACAAGGGTTGCGGTTATCTTGTAGGTGCCCTTCCGCAACTGGACCGTGCCGCCTCCGGCGTTGTCTACGGCGTCTATCGCCGCTTGAATGGCCAGGGTGTCGTCGGTTACGCCGTCCCCCACCTGAGCGAGCGAAGGCGCACACCAGGCGATGATCCCGAGGAGAACGAGGATGGCGCGCGCCATTGTAATCCTCCGCACAACCCGGCGACCGGAACCGCCCCGCCGCTGACTTCCGAGCACCGAAGCCCTAGAATACACGACGCTGGTTCGGCGACCGCTCCCGAATTCGCCCGAATTCAGGCAGGTTACAGCGCAGGGTGATTCCGATGTGCATTCTCAATGGGCGGGATGGTGGCGGCCCGGCGAGCTTCGGTGCCGATGCCTTCCCGAATACCGACCTTTGTTCGGCTCCGCGTGCAGACCACTAAGCAACGGGATGCCAGCGCCCGTGGCTGGCCGACGCGCCTTTCGTTGGCCCAGGATCGAGACCTGGACGGTGCAAGACAGGCGGCATGGGTCCGCGGGCGCTATGCTGCAGTCTGCTCTGCAGTCATGCTGGCCGCCGCGCTCTTCATGCCCCTATCGGGCATCACCTTCACGCAGAGGTTCCTGGCCGCGGGCATCATTGCTCTCTGTAGCTACCCGGTAGTGGCATATATGGCGGCACCCGGAACCTCCCTTCCATTCTTTCCGATGATTTCCCTCCTTTACGCCATCGGCTACGGCCTCCCACTCTTCTCGCACCCCGAGGCAGTGCTGAGTGAGGCGCCGCTCCCGGATGAGTTGACCAAGGCGTTGGTCGTCGGCGTCCTCGGTGTAATCGGTTTACAAGCTGGTTTCGTTCTCGGTACGAGCCGCGCTCTGGGACTTCCGGTGCCGACGATCCGGCTGCCGCTCGATCGGCAGCGAGTGCTCCGTTTTCTCGTGCCCTTGGTGGTGATTTCCATTGCGCTGAATTGGGCAGTTGCACTGGGGTACTTGGACCCCACTCCGCAGCTCCTGGCCCTTTTCGGGTTGGCGCTGCAGTTTCAGCTAGTGGGTCTAGCTGTGCTGGCCTACTGGCGGTTCTCCGGGAGCCTGACCGGACTGTGGACTTGGGTTTTCTGGCTTCTCCTACTCCTCGCCAGCCTCAAAGGTCTCGCCAAGGGGATGCTCTCGGAGGCGGCGATGCCGCTGGCGGTGGTCCTGGCGGTCTATTGGCTGGCCAAGCGGCGGGTCCCGTGGGTATCGGGTGCGATCGTTGTCGTCGGCTTCCTCCTTCTTCAACCCGTCAAGGGCGCATGGCGAAACGACGTCTGGGTCCGGGGAGATACGGGTGACGCGGCGGGACGTCTGAGCCTTTGGGGACAGTTGGCATCGAGCGTTGGGGATGATACGGCGGGTGGCTCGACCATGGGGGAGCACCTGTTGTCTGGCGCAACGCGGATGGACTACCTGCCCGTCCTCGCTCGCGTCGTGGCGATGACACCCGATGTGATCCCGTACCAAGACGGACAAACCTACTCCTATCTGCTTGTGGCAGCAGTGCCTCGCCTGCTTTGGCCCCAAAAGCCCGTCGCCCAGGAGGCCAACGACTGGTTCGGCGTCGCTTACGGCTACATAACTAGCGGGCAAGTGGGCCAAACGATGATGGGAATACCTCACCTTGTTGAGGCGTACGTAAACTTCGGCCCGTTAGGGACGCTGCCGTTGATGGCCGTGATTGGCTATGTATATGCCCTCCTGGACAGGGCCCTCAACCGTCCCGCCGCGGGTGAGGGTGGAATGGCTATCCTGGCCGCCATGATGCTGGCCCCGAATGCCATAGAGTCTTCGACGGCCGCGAGTTTCGGCGGCCTCGTACAGAACATCGCGGCACTCGCCTTGCTGCTCTTGCCCTTCCGCGCATGGCGGCACCAGAGGCCCGCTACGTCCTCGCCGGGCGCTCAGCGGTGAGGATTGCAATCCTCGGTCGGGAAACCACTTCCTCGATGGAGGCGGACATAGCCGCTGCCCTGCGGGAACTGGGACACCACGTCAGCGTCGAACGCCCGGGCTTCGTGCCCCTGGATACGCGCATGCCACACCGGGCAGCCGCAGCGCTCGAGCGCTTGCTTTGCGATTTTGACCTGATGCGTTCAGGCCACCCGTACGCCCGGTTCGAGAGCCCACTACTTCGATGGCTCCGCCGCGAGCGCGCAGATGTGCTGGTGGTCGTCACGTTACCTTTGCTGTCGCCGAAGGTCGCGGCGGAGCTCAAGAGACGCTTGGGTATACGTCTCGTGGGATGGTATCCAGACCACGTTGCGAATCTAGCGCAACACGATTTCCTCCTGGCGCCTTACGACCTCATCTATCTCAAGGACCCATTCATGGTTCGTCGATTCGGCGAGTTCCTTGGCGATGATCGTGTCCGGCACTTGCCGGAGGCCTTTGACGGCTGCGCCCCGCCGGTGGACCCCACACCTAAGGAGCTGGAGCCCTATCGCTGTGATGTTATGCTGTGGGGCAATCTGTATCCCTATCGGGTGCGCTTCCTTCAGGCGCTCGATGGCTTCCGAATCCGGCTATACGGTCCCCCGCCCGGCGCGCGGCGCTGGCTGCTGTCTCAAGTTGAGCATTCCGGGATCGACGTCAGGGGCAGGGAGAAGGCGTTGGCCTGCTTGGGCGCGGCAGTGTGCCTGAACCCGAGCCATTTCGGAGAAGTCGAGGGCGCCAATAAGCGCCTCTGGGAGGTGGCTGGACTGGGCGGCTTTCAGTTGACCAATGTGCCGGCTGCATCGAGCTACTTCGACCCAGAGACGGAGGTCGCCACTTTCTCTGACGTTGCGGATCTCAGAAATAAACTGAGCTTCTTCCTCGGCCAGCCTGAGCGGAGGTCGAGGATGGCAGCGGCGGCGCAGGCAAAAGCGGTCGCCAATCACACTTGGATGCATCGCGCGCGCGTGGTGCTCGAAGATCTGTCCCGTCTCCAGAAGAATTGATCAGCGTCATCCACCATCAGCGCAACCCCGCGCAAGGGGGACTCAGCCTAGAGCGGGTGTTCGCATCGGTTCGGGCCCACCTCGACCCTAGCTTTCAAGTCCGCACAGCCATAGCGCCGTACGTCAGCCAGGGTCTTGTGCGGCGAGCGTGGAATATCGCCAGCGCCGCTCGTGAAACGGCAGACGTACATCACATCACCGGGGACATTCTTTACGTGGCGCTCGGATTGCCGAGACAGCGGACTGTTCTGACGGTCCCAGACTGTGGACGCATGCACGTACTGACGGGGTACCGGCGATTGCTCTATCGGTTGGGCTGGCTCCAGCTTCCCGCTCGTCTGGCTGCTTTTGTTACGGTCATCTCGCACGCCACCCGTAAGGAGTTGGCGGCCTTCTCAGGACGCAGCCCTGATGATATTCGCGTGATCGGCTGCCCTGTTCCGGACGGGTTCGTGCCTGCTGCCCGGAACCCATGGCCAGAGCAACCCCTCATTCTGCAGGTCGGGACCGATCCCAACAAGAACCTGCATCGAGTGGCGCGTGCCCTCTCCGGCATCCAGTGCCGGCTCGTTGTAGTTGGCCGATGTGACGGCGCAAGCGAGGACGAGCTTCGAGCTGCTGGCGTAAGTTGGGTCAGCCGGACAGGCGTGACGGATGCCGAAATGCCCTCCATCTATGCGCAGGCGGACATGGTTCTTTTCGCGTCGACGTACGAGGGCTTCGGTCTCCCGATCATCGAGGCGCAAGCGACGGGCCGGCCGGTCGTTACGAGCCAGGTGACGGCGATGCCCGAGGTCGCGGGAGAGGGGGCCTGCCTGGTGGACCCACACGACGTAGCATCCATCCGAAACGGCATATTGCGCGTGCTCGACGATGCCAGCTATCGGGACTTCCTGGTTCACCGGGGTTTCGAGAACGTCGGCCGCTTCGATCCACGGCTCATCGCATCGCAATATGCCCGGCTCTACGAGGAGGTCTCACTCCACGCGGGCGTCCGTGGGCATCCGGAACGCGCCCTCGAGTAGCTCCGCGATGCGGGAGGTGGGCGCTATGTCCGGCGGGTAGAACTGATCGACTAGAAGGAGGCGCAAGACCTCACACTCGAGAGCCTGGCTTTCGAGCCTCGACAATCAGCGTACGTGCCAACTCGTGGTCGCGGGCCTCTTCCAGATCGAAGATCGCCACGTCAAAGGTGTCGCCGGAGGTAGTTTGCTTTGGCAGGCACGTCCGAATATCAACAAAGCCCGCATTCTGGGCAAGTTCGTGCAGGAACGACTCTGTGAGGATCGTGACATGCTCACCCTTGCAGAAAATGAAGTTCTCGAGTCGCCCGCCAAGGCTGCGTCGCTTCGTCGGCCAGTCTCCGAACCACTCATGCAGTCCATCGCGCATGGCACGCATGGCGTTGTCACCATGCGGACCACCCACGCGGATCACGCCACCAGGGCGGAGGCAACGGAACATGTCCTGGAAATGGAAATCCAGATCGGGAAGATGCTCGATCATGTGATGCGAGTAGATCGCATCCAGCGATCCATCTGGGAAGGGAAGTCTGTATCTCAGATCGGCCCACACGTCGGGTCGTGACGTCAGGAGGTTCGCGTCAACGTTTATCCAGCCTCTGAGATAGTTCTTCTGACCAGGACCAAGATGCGCTCGACGCGAACTCCGCAATGAGGAAGGGACGAGCCTATGACGCACTGCATTCAAGCGCATGAGTGGAGAAAGCAGCGCGCAATAAGTGGCCCTTAAAGAGCGAGGGACCATAGGATCTCCAGGGGGTCGTCGCCGCCCTTCTGCACCGGCAGGTCGATTCTACAAGGTATACTGCGTGGTCGATGAAGGTGCTCGGGATCAATGCTTTCCACGGTGACGCGTCGGCCGTTCTGCTTAAGGACGGCGCCTTCCACGCCGGCATCGAGGAAGAGCGGCTCAACCGCATCAAGCACTGGGCCGGGTTTCCGGCAAGGGCGATCGAGACGGTGCTCGCCATGGGGAGGGTCACCCTCGAAGACGTTGAGCACGTCGCCGTGTCGCGCGACCCCAAAGCCCACCTCTTGGAGAAGGCGCTCTTCGCCTTCAAGCATCGCCCCGGACTCGACGCCATCCAAAGCCGGCTGAAGAACCACCGCCGCGTTGGTGGCCTGGAAGAGCTCCTGGCGGCGAACGTCGGCCACGGCCCACCATTCCGCGGAGCAATTCACAACGTCGAGCACCATCGCGCACATCTCGCCTCGGCCTTCTACTGCTCACCATTCGAAGAGGCCGCTTGCCTCACTATAGACGGCTTCGGCGATTTCCTGTCGTCCATGAGCGCGGTGGGCCGCGGGACTCGACTCGAAATCCTGGACGATGTGATGTTCCCGCACTCACTGGGCATCTTCTACACGGCCGTGACGCAGTTTCTGGGCTTCCCGAAGTACGGGGACGAGTACAAGGTGATGGGGCTTGCGTCGTATGGCCGTCCGTCCTTCCTGCCTCGGATGCGTGAGATCGTCCGCCTCCGGGAGAACGGACTCTTCGAGACTGACC
>VBIU01000124.1:0-503 GCA_005880945.1 Chloroflexota bacterium
GAAGGCCACGCGACTGCGGGACATGGTTAGCCTCCTAACGGCTCAAGACCTATCTCGAACCAGACGCCCTTTTCGTGTGTCTGTCAAGCGCCAGGCACATCAAACGCCTGCGAGGCTATCCGTTGCTCCCGAACCGTTCGAAGCGGTACGCGAGCTCCGGACCCTCGTCACCCTCGTACGCGAGCTGAGCGATGAGTAGCGTGAACGGCTCCGTGTACCGGGCGATGCGTAAGGGCCCAGCGTCGACAGGGTCGAACCCCACGTCGCGGATCAGCCCCGAACCGAGAATTCCGATGCGCATGTTTACTTGCCTTTGCGGGGGTCACATGTGTGTGTCAAACCACTCCAGCACCAGTTCGGGGTTTTTCCCGAGTAGTTGAATCCTTGGAACCGAAGATCCGTCCCCTCATGGCCCGTGAGTTACGGTGAGAGGAAGACATCATACGAGTGTTTGGTGTCGATGAACTCTCTGATCTCTACGATGCGCCCGTCCTCGACGTGGA
>VBIU01000124.1:528-7606 GCA_005880945.1 Chloroflexota bacterium
GCCCGTCCCGACGCCTCAGCGAACACCCACTCGCCCTCTGCGATGAGTGTGGTCGGTGCGAGCCGAAGCGATCCGCCGACGTAGAGCTTGCCGACGCCCGCGAGCACCTCCGCGAGCTGCGCCTTGGTCTTCGTACCCGAAAACCCCTGCACGCTGCCGGAGACCCAGTACGTCGCATCATCCCGCATCAGGGCGAGGATGTCCGCGACGTTCCCGGTGGAGAAGACGCGGTAGAACTCACGCACGACGCCCTTGTTGCGTTCGGTGGTGCTTGGAGCATCCGTGGCGACTCCTCGTTGCTGCTGTCCAGCGCACCCGAGCGCCGCGACTGCCACCAGGAGCGCAAGAACAGCGTTCGAGCCGATTGATTGGTTGTTCTTTCTCATTTGGTCCTCCTTGTGACGTGGTCAGCGTTCGATCCTGGCCATGTTCCCTGCGTCGTGGCGCTCGCCGGCGGCGGGCGTGAGGTCGTTCAGCCGTTCGATCTGCGCGTGGCTCAGCTCGACGCGGTCGGCGGCGGTGTTTTCCTCGACGCGGGTGACCCGCTTGGTGCCGGGGATCGGGGCGATGTCGTCACCCTGCGCGAGCAGCCAGGCCAGAGCTACCTGTGCCGGCGTCGCACCCACCTCGGCGGCAACCGCCTCGACCTCGGCGACGATGCGCAGGTTGCGCTGGAAGTTCTCTCCGGTGAAGCGCGGGTTGGTCTTGCGCCAGTCGTTGTCGGAGAGATCCTCGGGCGATCGGATCGTCCCGGTGAGGAAGCCGTGGCCGAGCGGCGAGTAGGGAACGAAGCCGATGCCGAGCTCACGCAGCAGCTGCAGCAGTTCGGCCTCGGGGTCACGGGTCCAAAGGGAATACTCCGTCTGCAGCGCGGCGACCGGGTGTACGACGTGGGCGCGGCGGATCGTGGAAGGGCCAGCCTCGGACAGACCGATGTATCGGACCTTACCCTCGGCGACTAACTCACTCAGAGCGCCAACGGTGTCCTCAATCGGTGTTTCGGGATCGACACGGTGCTGGTAGTACAGGTCGATGCGGTCGGTGCCGAGTCGCTTCAGTGAGCCCTCGACTGCCGTGCGGATGTTCGCCGGGCTACTGTCGAGAACGCCTGGGCCCCCACCGGCATGTGAGACGATGCCGAACTTCGTGGCCAACACAACCTGATCGCGACGGCCTTTGATGGCCCGGCCGACGAGCACCTCGTTGGTGTAAGGGCCGTAGATCTCGGCGGTGTCGATGTGGGTGACGCCCAGATCAAGCGCTCGGTGGATGGTGCGGATCGATTCTGCGTCGCTGCCTGCGCCAATGTTGTAGTAGCCGGCCATCGACATGGCGCCGAGGCCTATGCGGGAGACGTTGAGTCCTCCTATCGAGATGTGCTTCATAGCGATGTGCCTCTGCTCTTTGAATGGTGTCTGCCTCAACCGCTCTTGCTCATTCCTGCGGTGCGTCATTGCCACGGACGGATGCTAATGGCCGCTAGCCTCTGGGTCCCTGCCCGATCGTGGCCAAGTCTTGCCTATTCCTCCACACGGCTGGAGCAACGGTGAATGCGGTACTATCGTGCAGGCATGGGAAACAAGTCCTCGGCTCACCGAAAACGGGCGACAACGTCCATTCGCAGCCGCTCCGACTCTGCAGTACCGGGCGAGGATGTCGTGCTCGCCGAAGCGCTTCGGCGCGAGCTCGTGAAACTGCTCGTTCACCGAACGACTTCTGAAGGGCGGAACGACACGGCGATCCCGGAATTGAGGTGTTATCGGTATTCACAACCGACCGAATCGGCGAACATCCTCATGGAGCCGGCGGTGTATGTGGTGGTGCAGGGACGAAAGCAGGTGACCGTCGGCGAGGAGACGTACATCTACGACCGGTCAAAGTACCTGGCTGTCTCGGTGGATCTCCCTGCCGTCGGGAGTGTCTTCGAGGCCAGTCCCGAAGAGCCGTACCTTTGCATGACGCTGACTGTGGATCCGCGAGACCTCGCGGCATTGATCGTGGAAACGGGAGGGCAGGCACCCCGCGACGATCATGACGGACGAGCGCTCTACCTGAGCACGTTACGACCACCTCTGCTGGATGGGTTCCTTCGTCTGGTGCGGCTCCTCGATGCGCCGCAAGACATCCCGGTGCTGGCGCCGCTCATCCTGCGGGAGGTTCACTACCGGCTGCTACAGAGCGAACAGTTTGGACGTTTGGCCCAGATGGCGATTGGTGACGGCCGACTGCGCCGAGTCTCGGGGGCGATTGCCTGGATCAAAGAGCACTTCGCGGAGCCCCTTCAGATCGACGCGCTCGCGAAACAGGTGAACATGAGCCCTTCGGCGCTGCATCAATACTTCAAGGCAGTCGCAGCGATGAGTCCGGTCCAGTATCAGAAGCGACTGCGGCTGCAGGAAGCGCGTCGTCTCCTTCTTTCTGAGGCGTCGAGCGCGGAGGCGGTCGCATATCAGGTTGGTTACGCGAGCCCGTCGCAGTTCAATCGCGAATATGTGCGGCTGTTTGGTCAGCCACCGCGTCGGGACGCGGAGCGGTTGCGTGCGGCAGCATCTCGGTATCGGTAATGGTTAACAGGGCAGAGGTGCGAGAACGCGTGGTTTAGGGGGCTTTATCCACTCCCTTCCACCGGGCCCTCCACCGGGCCTCCACCGGGCCTCCACCGGGCCTCCACCGGACTTGCCGCCGGGAATTCCGATGGGACTGATCGCAGAGCGAAAGCCACACTGATTGCCGATCTGAACGCCATGCTGACTGAGGTGCTGAACGTCCTGGCGCGAAGCCGCGGGGAAGTTGCCGCGTGTCAGTAGGACGTACCGAGGTGCCCAACAATACTGGTCGTCGTGATGATGCATACATTCGGATCGTGTCGAAGTCATTCGAGACCCTTCGATCCGCTCTCGCGCTCATGCCGCCGGGTACGCTCGCCCGCGCGATTGGCTGCTCGAGCAGTTGTCAGACACTCTGGTGCCGGGAGCGCCCTCGGCGTCTCTCGTAGACCTCACAATTCAGGAAGTGGCGACGATGTTCTGAAGCGACCTTCGACAGTTCGCGCCTGGGTTGAGCGCGGCGATTTCCGGCGATTCTACCGGATTCTCTGCCGGGCTTTTGACCGGACTTTATGCCGGATTTTTGGCGCGACCGGCCCGCGGCCGACACCTTCAAGCACCCGTGAGGCGGCCGCTCAGGTCACCGCGAGTGAGATCGCTGAATCGCCGTGCCCCACCAACAGTATGACGACGATTTTGGGAATTCGGCGATGTATCCCGCCTCCATGTGCTCGATCCGGAAGCCGCTCTGCTGTAGGAGCGCCGGAATATCCCGTGTCAAATACAAGCCTTGGAACAGCCAGTGATAGATCCCCTCCAACCGCACCTGCCAACGTTGCACTCGGAGATCGGGGGCCAACCCCAGTTCGAAGAAGATGAGCCGGCCGTCTGGCTTCAGTACGCGTGCAATCCCACGGATGGCCTTCAGCACACCCGGAATCGTGCATAAGGTGAAGGTGCTCACCACGGTATCGACCGCGCCTTCTGCTAGGGGAATGCGTTCCCCCGGGAGGTCTAGGAACTCGACATCTAGTGCCGTCTGACGTCGTTGCCTGTCCGCAAGTCGCCGCATGCCCGGGTTGGGTTCCAGGGCGTAGAGCTTGCTCACCTTGGCGGGATCGTAGTGAACGAAGTTTGCGCCCGAACCCACGCCGATCTCCAGAACTTTTCCTTGAGCCCGGGGGATGATCCGCTGGCGAACGTTCCGGATGGGCGGCGGATCGCCCAGCATGTGGATGAGATGGGGGTAGATACGATTCCGGTAAAATTGCAGAGCTGTCTCCAGTCACCGTGGGGCCGGTTAGCACGTACACGGTGGCACGGGAAATGGGTCACGGCGGCGAGTCGATGGTCCGCAGGGTTTACGGACACCTCGGACAAGTCCGGCATCGCTCCGAGGCGGTGGAGTACCGTGTCGAACAACACGTTGCTAAGTTAGGGACTCGGTTGGAGGGGCTCCGTGCGCTCAGTTTTGGCACCACCATTGGCACCACGGCGTAGACCTCTCGACCTAGACAGCAAGTCGTTGCAACAAAACATCGCCACCGTAGCTCAGTGGTAGAGCTCTCGATTCGTAATCGAGCGGTCGTCGGTTCAAATCCGACCGGTGGCTCCTACAAACGATGGGTCCGTCAGCGAAAGACGGGCCCATTTCCACAGGGATTTCCATAAGTGACGCCGGCCAGACGCTAGTCAAAGGTCCATTAAAAAGGCCAACTTGACAGGGCCCGTACTAAGCGGCATATCGTCTTGCATCCAAGTAGGACACGGTGGTAAAGCCTATAACGGTCTGCAACGTCAGGTGGAGTGCTCCTCACTGGGTTGTCTCTAGTGAAGATGGGTCGTTCACGCAACACGAGCACCGCTCGCGCGAAGAGGCGATTTGGGAAGGTCGACAGCACGCACATAAACATCGCCCAAGTGTTCTGCGTATTCACCGCGAGAATGGTTCCCTAGAAATCGAACACCCGTATCGCGCCGGGCTTTAACTAGGGATAGTGCGGTCCTCCACCAACCTTCACCAACCCTCCCTCGACCGCCCTGCGCCATCTCTTGACACTGCGCCGCTTATGTGGAGATTAACCGTTCACACATGATCTCACTCGCGTTTCTGCTGCTTACCCTGGTCCTGCTCCTGAGCCTTACGCTGCTCAGGGGAGGGTTCGTAGCGCGCGCGGAGGCAAGAATCTAGAAGTCGCTCGACAGTAAGACGAAGCAGTCCCAGCGCCGCGAACCCGATCAGGTTCGCGGTCTTTTTTTTTCACCGCCGAGATGCAGGGGGAGGAAAGCCATGGCTCCGGATGTCGTCATCTTCGATACCACGCTGCGCGACGGCGAACAGGCGCCCGGAAACGCGATGTCTCCGGAAGCAAAACTGCGACTGGCCCGCCAACTCGACGCGCTCGGCGTGGACGTCATCGAAGCCGGCTTCCCCGCGGCATCCCAGGGCGACTGGCGCGGCGTGCAACAGATCGCCGCGGCGGTCCATCGCCCCACCATCGCGGCGTTGGCGCGCTGTCACGATCGGGATATCGACGCGGCGGCCGAAGCGCTGCAGCCGGCGCAGCGCAAGCGCATCCACGTGTTCATCGCGACTTCCGACCTGCATCTCGAGCAGAAGCTGCGCATCGATCGCGCTACCTGTATCGAGCGGGTTCGCGCCGCCGTCCGTCGCGCCCGCGGATACACCGGCGACGTCGAGTTCTCGGCGGAAGACGCCACCCGCTCGGACCTCGACTTCCTCTGCAGCGTCGTTGCGGTCGCGATCGCGGAAGGCGCGACGACGATCAACCTGCCCGACACGGTCGGGTACGCAATGCCGGCGGAGTACGCCGCGCTGTTCCGCGCCGTGCGCGAGCGCGTGCCGGAAACCGCGAACGTAGTGCTCAGCGCGCATTGCCATGACGACCTCGGCCTTGCCGTGGCGAACTCGCTCGCCGCGATCGATGCCGGCGCGCGTCAAGTCGAGTGCACGGTCAATGGCATCGGTGAGCGCGCTGGCAACGCGGCGCTCGAAGAGATCGTGATGGCGGGCCGCGTGCGCCCTCAGGTCGCCCAGTTCCGCTGCCAGGTGAATCCGCGGGAGATCACGCGCACGAGCCGGCTGTTGTCGCACGAAATCGGCGTGTTCCCGCAGCCCAACAAGGCCATCGTCGGCCGCAACGCGTTCGCGCACGAGGCCGGCATTCACCAGCACGGGGTGCTGCAGAACGGGCTGACCTACGAGATCATCGCGCCCGAGACGGTCGGCGCGGGCGGGTCGAGCATCGTGCTTGGAAAGCACTCCGGCCGTCACGCGCTCGAGCGCCGTTATCGCCAGCTCGGATACGAGCCCGACGCGAGCACGCTCGAACAGCTGTACGAAGCGTTCACGGCACTCGCCGACAAGAAGCGGCAGATACTCGATGAAGATCTGCTGACGCTACTACACGACGGATTCCACCACGCGCCCGAGGTGTACAACCTCACCCATCTGCAGGTGACGTGTGGTACCAAGATGGCTGCCGCCGACGTGCGGGTCGCCGGTCCCGGATTCGATGAGCGCAGCGCGACAGCCACCGGCAACGGGCCCATCGCCGCGGCGTTCGCGGCCATTGCGGAAGCGGTCGGCCGGACGATCGAAGTGCTGGACCTGTCCATTCAGTCGGTGACGCCGGGACGCGACAGCCTGGGCCGCGTCCTCCTGCAGGTGCGGATCGACGGCAAGTCGCTCAGTGGGCATGGCGCGTCCACGGATATCGTCGAGGCGGGCGCGCGCGCGCTGGTACACGCGCTGAACAAGGCCGATCACGCCGACGGACTCGAGACGGCGTCGCTGTCCAACAGCTACTTCTGGGGCGTGTAGCCGGATGAGCGAACTCCTGACGGGCGCGCAGATCCTCTGCCGCACCCTGGTCGACGCGGGGATCGACGTGATGTTCGGCTACCCCGGCGGCGCCATTATGCCGTTCTACGACGCGCTGCACGGCCACGTGGGACTGCGGCACATCCTGGTGCGCCACGAGCAGGCCGCGGCGCACGCCGCGGACGGATACGCCCGCGCCGGTAAACGCGTGGGTGTCTGCGTCGCGACGTCCGGGCCAGGCGCGACCAACCTCGTCACCGGGCTCGCCGCTGCGTACATGGATGGCTCCCCGGTTCTGGCGATTACGGGGCAGGTCGGGCGGCCCATGCTCGGCCGCGATGCCTTTCAGGAGACCGATGTCGTCGGCGTGACGATGCCGGTCACGAAGTACAACGTGCTCGTCCGCGACATCGAAGACTTGGCCGACAACCTGCGTGAGGCGATGGCGGTCGCGATGGAGGGACGTCCCGGTCCCGTGCTCGTGGACGTGCCAAAGGATGTCCAGAACCAGAAGGCCGAATACAAGGTGTCGGGTGTCGGGTGTCAGGGGTCAGGAGAGACCAGACACCTGACACCGGACACCCGGCACCTCGAGGAGGCGATCCAGCAAGCCGCATCGCTCATCGCCGCCGCCGAGCAGCCGCTCATGATGATCGGCCGCGGCGTGATCATCAGCGGCGCGTATGCG
>VBIU01000125.1 GCA_005880945.1 Chloroflexota bacterium
GTTTCTCACCTGAGGCACGACGTTTGCCTCCACATGGTCGCCGCTTGCCCGCACCCGCTCAGCTTCTCCGCTCTCTTGAACCACCACCGCGAACATCGGATCCCCCTCGGCCTTCCGGCCATGACGCTTGCCGTCGTCGCACCGCCCCGCGTAAAATTCGAGAGAACGAAACTGTATTGGAGTTATGAGCATTCCACCGAATGGTCGGCATGTCAAGCCACACCGCCGCTACGACTCGACCCGGCGTAGGGCGCAGGCGGCCGAGACTCGCCAGGACATCCTCAAAGCCGCGCTGCGCCTCTTCCTGGAAGGCGGCTACACACGCACCACGATCAACGACGTCGCGGCGGCGGCGGGAGTGGCCGTGGAGACCATCTACCGGGGATTCGGCAGCAAGGCGGCCTTGTTCAAAGGGGTGATTGAGGCTGCGATCGCCGGAGGCGCCGCCCGCGCCGCCATCCCGCCCGAGGAGCGTCCCGTGGTCCGAGCGATGATCGCCGAGCAGAATCCGCGCCGCGTGCTCGAGCTGCACGCCGCCACGCAGCCTGGGATTCATGAGCGAGCCGGCCCCCTGTATCGGGTGCTGCTGGAGGCAGCCTCAGCGGATCCAGAGGTCGCTGATGTTTGGAACCAACTGGAGGCCCAGCGACTGACGGGCATGAGACGGATAGCCGAGCAGCTGAACCGCCTCGGAGGCATCAGGCAGGAGCTATCGGTCGAACAGGCTGGGGACGTCCTATGGGCTGTTAATTCGTTGGCCGTCTATAACCTGCTCGTCCTGCAGCGCGCATGGTCGCCTGAGCGCTACCGCGACTGGATCGCCTCCACCAACACGCGCGCGCTGCTTCCCGGCAGAAGGTGACCGACCCGGCCGAGCGATCGAACATCGATCCACGAACGGTGACGTGGGTGAGCGGCGCTGCGAACGGCGAGGGCGGTTCCAAACCGCGGATCTGGAGCCGCTCGACAATCCAGTCCATGCCAAATAAGGTGGGCACAGAGGCACGGCTGAGCGCGGCTCGCCCACGGATCTCGCCTCCCTCCGTCCTACTGATTGCTCTCAACAAGCCGCGCTGCGCCGGCTCGAAACAGTGCGACGAATCGGGAAAGTCAGCCCCGTTACATCATGTGTAATACGCGACGATGTAGTTCGTCCACGTGCCGTCGCCGTGATCGACGAACGTCGCGATGAACCTCGAGGCCTGCACACTGTTGAAGTCCGAGAACCACGGCACAACGCCCAGGGGCGGTATGTCTGCCGTTGGATTGCCGAAATACGTACCGGCAACGAAGCCGTTGGTGTCGCCAGTGATCAGGCACGTTTCGCTGTCCTTGACGGTCTTGTTGACGATGTGCGCGCCTGAGCACGTGAAATCTGCGAATCCGTCTGGCGTGGCCGCTGAAAACGCAGCCTTGAATGGCGTGGCGGCTCCGTTGCTGGCCGACACTGTCGCTGGAAACGATGCGAACGCAAGCAGGACGACCGTGACCACCATGAGACGTCTCATATGGATACCTCCTGTCGCCCGTTATATCGGCGGGAGGGAACCGTCGACATGACGGCCGACGACCTGCGCAGCGTGCGCGCCGGGGGTGCACTTGTCAATAACCATCGGCAATTGACATTACGGGATACGACCCCAGGTCTCGGCTAGCGCCACTGCCGTGGGGTTGGGCAAGACGCCACTGTGGACTTCTCTCAACCCGGCGGAAGCCTCGTGCTTCAAATCGTGCGGTGGTGGGCCGCCGTGGACTCGAACCACGTACCTCCGCGGTAACTAGCCGTGAGCGCTGCGCCTAACCCTCGCCCAATCTCGGGAGCGGGGAGCGCTGCAGCCGGCATTATGTGGTATCCCTTCTGGTGAGGTCCCCAGCCGGTTAAGAACCGCGGAAAGGGCTTGTGGAATCGTGCCTGGTTATCGGTCTGAGGCCGCTCGACAATCTAGTCCAGGCCAAATGAGTGCGTACTGTGCGGAACCAGGTTGACAGGACCGGGGGAGGGCTGACTTACGGAAACCACCGATCGGAGAGCCATCGTTTCCCGCGACGGGACTCGAATCGTCTTTGACCAAAGCGGTACCGGCCCTGCACTCCTGTTGGTGCACGGCGGGTTCGTCGACCGCCGCTTCTGGGGACCATCCCTGGCGTTGCTAGCGCGGCACTTCACGGTCTATGCGATGGACCGGCGTGGGCATGGGGACAGCGACGCGTACCCGGCTGATCACGACATCGCGCGCGAATACGAGGATGTGGCCGCGGTAGCCACGGCGGTCGGCGCGCCCGTCGATGTGCTCGGTCATTCGTCCGGCGCCCAGGTGGCGCTGCACACTGCCCGCCGCACGGCTCAGGTGAAGCGGCTGGTGCTCTACGAGCCTCCGCGGCTTGACGCCTTCACTCCCAGCGTGCGGGGGCGGCTGCACGCCAGCCTGGCAGCGGGGGATCTCGACTCGATTGTGGCCACCGTCCTCGTTGATGTCGTTGTGTCAACAACCAATCCAGGCATCTTCCCGAACGCGCGACCGCAGGTGCTGGCGGGTCTGCGCGAGTCGCCGATCTGGGCGGGCGCGCTACGGAATGCACGTTCCATTCCCGCCGAGGCGGACTCGTACGCCACCTACCGCTTCGACCCCGTCGAATTTCGTGACTTCAGTACCCCAACGGTGCTCCTGCTGGGCAGTACCAGCGGTCCGGTCGTGCAAGGATGGGTGCAGGATCTCCATGCCGCCCTGTCGTCCAGCCGAATCGTGCTATTGGAAGGCCAGGGGCATGGGGCGATGCATGAGGCGCCAGAGATGTTTGTGCACACAGTGCGGGCGGCCCTCGAGTGAGCGCCGGACTCGTAGCGAACCGATCTCATAATTTGTTGACTGCCGTCCAGGTGTCCCGACTGCTTCAGGTTGGTGGGCCGCGGTGGACTCGAACCACCTACCTCCGGTGTTCTGAATGGCTGAGCACGGTCCTTCAAGAAAAAAGAAGAAGCGAGCGTAAGGAGGTTTATTGTCAGGTCTGTACTACCCGGCCGCGGGATAGGCTCTACACCTACTTGCTCGGAAATTGACGAGGACGTGTCCGGATGACCGACGGAACGCTCGATCCAGTTCGGCGGCACATCGATGGGGCGAATC
This sequence comes from Chloroflexota bacterium, assembly GCA_005880945.1. GTDB lineage: Bacteria > Chloroflexota > Dormibacteria > Dormibacterales > Dormibacteraceae > Palsa-872. The sequence goes on from VBIU01000125.1 coordinate 3,126, forward strand.
GACACGACGCCGATGCATTTGCCGCTCCGTTCGCGGTGAACGCGACGAATCATGGCCGACCTGTCGGCAGAGAAGGTTTACGACGAGTCGGGCAGAGCTTGTTGGCGGCGTTCCCGGACATCCATTTCGAGATAGAGACGTCAGTCGTTCAAGGCGACATCGCGATGTGTGAGATGACGATGACGGGCACGCACCTCGGCAGTCCTGAAATGCGGGTGCTCGGCGGGCTCCTGGTTGGCGTCCAGCCGTCCGGACGTGCGGTCAAGCAGCATCAGATGCACCTGTTCCGTATCGTGGCTGGCGAGATCACTGAGCACAGAGCGGTTCGAGACGATCTAGGCCTTATGGAGCAGCTCGGCTTGATGGAGGCCAACGCGCCGCCTGAGGGAGACATTTCGCGGCTGAAGAGGATTACTTAAAGCCGCCCGACACCGCAACCGATTCGGAATGGTGGGCCGCCGTGGACTCGAACCACGTACCTCCGCGTTATCAGCACGGCGCTCTGCCAGTTGAGCTAGCGGCCCAGGCCTCGCCGGACGGCTCGAAGAGGTCGAGCTCTCGGCGGTAGATTCGGAGTTTACTGGGTCAGCCGATCTGGCAGACTGCCGCCGGTGAGAGGCTTCCTGCTCGGGTTCGCGCTGTTCGTCATCTTGAGCGTGACCGTTCTCTCGACGCGACAAGGCGGCCTGCGGCGCCAGCTCCGGTTCGCCGCACGCCGCCTCCGACTGGGGCTGGCCCTCGGCGGCATCTACCTGGTCGTTTCAGCGGTGATCAAGCTCATCTTTTCCGAAGGACCCGTGGCGGATTTCGGGCCGGCCGCCGTCGCGCTGGTCTTGCTGGTCGTGTTCATCGTGTTCGGCCAGGACCCGGCAGCTCCAGCCGGTCCGGAGTCGCCCGCACACTGATCAGACCGGCGAGGCAACCTCGCTCTGGTGAAGGATCGCCACGTCGCGCGGGCCCAAGCGGACCCGCCCATCGGTGGCGGCGTCGCCGCCGTTCAGCCGCACGGACCCGCCTGCAGTGATCACCTCGACCGCCGCATCGCTGTGATTCATGAGAAACAGCAGGGAGCCGTCCACCAGAGTGCGCCGCACGGCCTCCACGCCCGCAGGCACATCGATCACAGGCTTGACGCCGGCGCGCGTCCACGCGGCTTTCAAGCTCACGGCGAGCGCAGACGCGTCGAGGTGCGTGCCCACGTATTGGGCGCTTCCAGCGCCGAAGCGGTTCAGGGTAACGGCCGGACGCCCGCTAAGGGTCGAGTCGATGAAGGTCGCGAGTACCTCCGCGCTTTCGACTTCGATCAGCTCGCTCCACACCTCGCCGCGCGCGGTGCTGCCGTCTCCGAAGCGGACCAATCGCACCTCACCAGGTCCAAGGGGCAACCAGTCGATCACCTGCAGGCCGAGCATCTTCACGAAGGGCTGCGGATAGCCGCCGAGCCTGATGTGCTCGGCTGGGTCCACTATGCCGCTGAAAAAAGACATCACGAGGTTGCCTCCCGCCTCCACGTATGAAGCGAGGTTGGCGGCGGCCTCGTCGCTGACCAGGTAGACGCTTGGGGCCACCACCAGCTTGTAGCCGGAAAGATCGTCGCCGGGCCGGGCGAAGTCGGCGGTCACGTTGGCCTGGAAAAGCGGCCGGTAGAACGCCTCGAGCTGCTCGATCTGCTGGACCCGGTTCGAAGGCTTCGAGGGCAGCTCCAGCGCCCACCACGATTCCCAGTCGAGAAGGATTGCCACATCCGCTTTGATCCGGCTGCCGCACACCGCGTCCAGGCCGCGTAGCTCGCCGCCAAGCTGCACCACCTCGCGCCACGTCGGTGACGTTTGCAGAGGGCCGTGAGGGACCATTGCGCTGTGGTGCTTCTCTGCGCCCGCCCGCGATTGGCGCCACTGGAAGAACATGACGCCGTCGGCGCCGCGCGCGACAGCCTGCAAGCTCCACAGCCGCATCTGTCCCGGCGCCTTGGCCGCGTTGACGTCCCGCCAGTTGACGCGATTGGGCGTCTGCTCCATCAGGATCCACGGGCGGCCGCGACCAAGCGATCGCATCAGGTCGCCTGCCATCGCGGCGCGCATGCCCGCCTCCGGGTCGAGGGGGTCCTGATAGACATCGTCGCTCACGATGTCCTCGCGCTCAGCCCATTTCCAGTAGTCGAGGGGCTTGAAGAAGCGCATGAAGTTGGTGGTGACCGGAACGCCCGGCGTTCGCTCGTTGAGAATCCGCCGCTCGATCTCGTAGCACTCGAGCAGCTCGTCGGAAGAAAAGCGCATGAAGTCGAGCTGCTGGCTCGGGTTGGGCCAGGTCGGGGTGCGGCGGGGCGGCAGAATCTCTTCCCACGTCGAGTAGCGCTGTGACCAGAAATCGGTGCCCCAAGCCTTGTTGAGACCCTCGAGGCTTCCGTATCGCTGCTTCAACCACCCGCGAAACGCGGCCGCCGATACGTCGCAGAAGCACGCCGGCACATGGCAGGCATATTCATTGCCGACATGCCACATCGCCAGCGCCGGATGTTTTGCATACCTCGTGGCGAGAGCCTCGACCAGGCGCTTGGTCGCGTCGCGGTAGACCGGGCTGCTCGGGCAGTAGTGCTGTCTGCCGCCCGGCCACAGGCGGACCCCGTCGGCGAGTACCGGCAGCATCTCGGGGTGCGCGTGCGAGAGCCAGGGCGGTGGGGATGCGGTGGCAGTCGCCAGGTCGACGGATACCCCTCCCTCGTGCAGCATGTTCATGATCCGGTCGAGCCAGTCGAAGTCGAATTTCCCCGCCGTTGGCTCCAGCCGAGACCAGGCGAATATGCCAAGCGACACGAGGTTGACGCCGGCCTCGCCCATGAGGCGCACGTCTTCAGGCCAGACCTCCTCCGGCCACTGGTCGGGGTTGTAGTCGCCTCCATACAGGACGTGCGGCAGCCTCTGCCCTAGGAGAGGTCCGCCGCCTTCGTTCATGCCGCTTTCGAAAGTGGTCTTAGGGTCACCCTTTTGTCGATCCGAGGGTGAGACCGGCGACGAAGTGCTTCTGTAGCGCGATGTAGATGATGATCGGCGGAATCGCGGCCAGCAGCGAGCCTGCAGCAATCAGGTTGTAGTTGATGAAGAACTCGCCCTGGAGGTTGTTCAGGGCGCTGGTGATAGGACGCTTGAGGCCGGTCTGCAGGAGTATCAACGCCCAGAAGAAGTCGTTGTACATGAACGTGAAGAGAAGGGTCGCGAGGGCCGCCAGCGCCGGCCGGCAAAGGGGAAGGACCACGTTCCACCAGATCTGGAGGAGGTTCGCGCCGTCGACCAGCGCGGACTCGGTGATCTCTTTGGTGATGGTCTTCATGTAGTTGCTGAGCACAAACGTGGCGAAGCCCGTCTGGAAGACGACGTGGATGAGGATGATGCCGAGGTACTGGTCGTAGAGCAACCCGTTGTCGCTGAACAGGGGGAACGAAAACTTGCCCACATCGATGGAGCCAAGGGCGACCAACGGGGTGTTCAGGTAGATCCAGTAGAGCGGGACGATGATGACCTGCGGAGGCAGCAGGTTGCCGGCGGTGAAGATCATGAGCACGACGAGGTTGAACTTCCAGCTGAACTGGGAGCAGCAGAAGGCCACCATCGACGCCAGCAGCAGCGTGAGGATGACGCCGGGCACGACGATGATCAGGGTGTTCACGTAGTAGTAGGGGATGTCCGCCTGCGTCCAGGCGGCGATGTAATTGTCGAAATTGAGATGCTCCGGCCACGAGACGAAGCCGTTGGTTATCGTGTCGCCGATCGGCCGCAGCGACGCAAAGATCGCCCACGACAGAGGAAAGAGCCACAGGAGAACCATCGCGGTGAGGAACACGTGGAGGGCGATCCGAGCCGGTTTGACAGGGCGACAGTCCTCATCACTCGGGTTAGATAGAGGACGATCGGTCCGAGTGAGATCACTAGCAAAATGACCGCAATGGCGGAGCCAAATCCGACGAGGCTCGCCTCGCTGATGCTGTTGTTCGTGATGAGCACAGAGAGAAGCTCGAGGCCGTTCTTGCCGCGGTTGATGATGTAGGCGAGGTCGAAGGCTCGGAGGGCTTCGATCGCGGTGACGACCACGATGATGACGTTGATCGGAGCCATCACCGGCAGTACGACGCTGAAGAACGTCTGCCACTCGGTGGCGCCGTCGACTTTCGCGGCCTCGCGGAGCGAAGGGTCGACGCTCTTCAAACCCGCCAGGTAGAGAACCATGATGTAGCCGATGTGCCGCCAGCTGGCGGCAACCAGGATGGCGTAAAGGTTGATTGCCGGGTTCCCGAGCCAGTCGATGATGTTGCCGCTCTTCACCAACCCGAGCGCGTTGTTGATGAAACCGTCGCTCGGTCCGTACTGAAGCGTCCAGATGAAGCCCACCACTGCGAGTGACAGGACGACCGGCAGGAAGAAGACGCTCTGATAGATACGCTTGCCGCGCAGCTCGCGGTCGAGCAGCACCGCAAGAAACATGCCCATGGGCGTGGCGACGAAGGTGAGGAAGGCCAACCAGATCAGGTTGTGCTCCAGCGCAGGCCAGAAAAGGCTGTACCCGAAGAAGAGAGTTTCGTAGTTCTTGAGCCCGACCACGTTCTTCCCGGTCACAGGTCCGATTCCGGACCAGTTCGTGAAGGACAGGAGTATGGACGCGATGGTGGGACCCCAGATGAGGATCAGGTCGAGGGTGAGTGGCACCCCGACCATTACCACCAGGATCAATTTGTCCCAGTTGGTCAGCAGGCTGTAGCGGCGCCGGCGCCTGCTGATCACGAGTGCCCCCGCCTCGGACGCTTTCGTCGCCCGGGCGGGGGCTAGGCTCGTCGTGGGGTTAGCCACGTTTCAGATGATATTGCGGTCTAGGCTTCCGGCGGCAGCGAGTCCCAGAACTTCTGCATCGTGCCCTGGAGTGCCGTGGTGTCCTGCGACGGAGTGTGGAGGAAGTTCAGCAGGAAGCTCTGCATTCCGTTCGGACCCGCGAAGTCCGGCCGCGAGTCGCGGTCGAAGAACTGCGTGATCTTCCCGGCCTTGCTGACGATTTCCACCGCCTTCTTCTGCAGTGCGGTGTAGGTGCTGGTGTCGGCGTCGTTGGCGGTCGGGATCGCCCCGGGCGCTTCCTTGAAGTTGAGCAGCTGGCTCGAGCCTTTGGCGAAGAACTTGAGGAAAGCTTTCGCCTGCGGAAGATCGGCGCTGAGCGTCGGCGACTTCTTGGTGACCATCCAGATGTCGATCGGGGCGTCGATGCCCTTCTCGGCGTCGTACTGGGTGCCCATATCCGGGAATGGGAAGAAGTCGAGATCGTCGACGTCTTCCGGCTTTCCGGTCGCTGCGAACTGTTGGCTCACGAACAGCCCGAGCAGGTACATGCCGGCCTTCTTCTGCACCAGCTGGTCCGCGCCCTGCTGCCAGGTCATGCCCGCAAGACCCTTTGAGTAGTACTGGGTTATCTCGCTCCACTTCTGGAAGACTTTGGCCACCCTGGGGTCGGTCCACTTCTGCTTGCCTGTGCAAAGCTCGGTGTGGAACTGGTAGCCGTTGAGCCGGAGGTTGAGGATGTCGAGAGTCCCCTGCGCCGGCCAGCCATCCTTGTCCGCCATCGCGATCGGGATCAACTTGTCCTTCAGCATCTGTGCGCACAGGGCCTTGAAGTCGTCCCAGTTGGTCGGAACCTTGTAGCCGCCCGCCTGGAAGACGCTCTTGCGATAGAACACGGCCCACGGGTAGTAGCTGACGGGGACGCCGTAGATGTGGCCGTCGTTGCCGGTGACGGTGCCGGCCATTCCACCTGTGTAGTTGGACTTCACGCTGTCCCAGGCGTCGTCGATGGGAGTCGCCAGCCCCTGGGCGGCGAAGAACTGCATTCGGTGTCCGGAGAACCAGGTGAAGACGTCCTGGGGTGTGCCCTGGAGGTAGGAGCTGATCTGGTCCTGGAACGTCCCGTGGTCGACGGTGTTGATCTTGACCTTGGTGCCGCCGTTCGCCGCCGCGAAGGCGTCGGCAACAGCCTGAAGGCCTTTCTTGGGCCCTGCGTCAGAAGCGTTGCTGCCGACCGAAACCGAGCCACCGGTCGACCCACCCGAGGAGGACGTGGTGCCGCAGGCGGCGAGGAAGGCGGCGGCGCTGGTGTAGCCGGCGAGCTTCAAGACATCGCGGCGTGAAAGGTCGAGGTTGAGCGGGAGGTCGGCGCCCAGGTACGGCAGGCCGACCTTGCTCGTGGACGGCGAACGCCGATCTATCCGTGAATCACCCATACGACTCCTCCTCCTGCATCGATCAGACCAGGACGTTCCTGAGGCCTTCTTCCCGGACTCCTTGGAGACCGGGGCGAGAGTGCGCCGGCAACAGGTCTTACTCAGCAGCCTCCGTGTTCGGTTCCGAAAGTGCCGCGACCCCAACTTACCCTTTGGGTCGCTGGCAATACCGGAAAGATACAGATTCGGTCGATTTTGTCAATTGGTGAGTTTTGGTTCTGCTCGCTATTGATTGAAAATGATCGATACGCTACGATCCGTCGGATGCTGGCGATCGAGCGGAGGCGGCTGATCGCGGAGAGCGTCCGCTCCCGTGGCGTCGTCTCGGTGGCCGAGATGGCTGAGGCGCTCGGCACGACAGAGATCACCTTGCGCCGCGACCTTCGCGTCATGGCCAAGGAGGGCTTGCTCGTCCGGACGCACGGCGGGGCGGTGCAGCCGATGGGCCTGGGGCACGAACCGAGCTACCACGAAAAGTCCGGGCAAGCAGCCGGCGAGAAGGCAGCGATCGCCCGGCTTGCCTTCAGCATGGTCCGCCCAGGCGACTCGATCCTGCTCGGCCCGGGAACTACGACCCTGGCGCTGGCGCGCCTGCTGGTGAACAGCCCGGAGCTGACGGTGGTCACGAACTCGCTGCTGGTGGCGCAGGCCCTCATGGAAGCGCCGCGGGTGGAGGTGATCCTGACCGGGGGAGCACTGCGCCGGTCGATTCATGCGCTTGTCGGACCGGCCGCCGAAGAGTCGGTGCGCGCCCTCCGGGCATCGCAGACGTTCATCTCCGGTAACGGATTTTCAGCCGAGCGCGGCCTGAGCACCCCCAGCCCTCTGGTGGCCGCGACCGATCGCGCCCTGGCGAGCGCGGCGCAGCAGGTCGTGGTGCTCGCCGATCACACGAAGATCGGCCAGGAGACGATGTGTCAGACCGTTCCTGCCGCCCGCATCCACACCCTGATCACCGACTCGCGGGCCGACCCCAACGAGCTCGCGGCGATTCGCGAAACCGGCGTCGAGGTCCGCGTCGCGGATGTTGGCGAGCATGAGCAGAGCAGCCGCGCGGCTCGCTGATCGTAAGCAGAACCCCTCAACGACTCGCCCCGCTTCCGCACGGGCCCGGGGGACTAGGCAGCTGGCGAAATCCGAGCATGAGCTTCGCGACGGGCGGTACCTCCTGGCTTACGCATACACAGCCACCATCCGTCGCGATGCCTGAGCTGCGCTTCGACTCGCTGCGCAAAGAATGGGTTGCGTATGCCACCGAGCGGAACGACCGGACTTTCCTGCCGACTGACTTCTGCCCCCTATGTCCGAGCGGCGCCGGCGGTGAGTCCGAGGTGCCGCTAAACACCTTTGAGGTCGTCGTGTTCGAGAACCGGTTCCCGGCGTTCGGCCCCGATCGAGACGGCGGACGCCCGGTCAGGCCGTCAACCACAGGATGCGAGGTGGTCGTCTATACGCCCGAGCACGACATGACCCTGGCCCGCCTCCCGGTGGAACGAGTGCGACTCCTCGTCGACGTGTGGGCCGATCGATATGCGGCACTGGGCGCGCGGATCGATGTCGCGTACGTCTACATCTTCGAGAACAAGGGGGAGGAGATCGGGGTCACTCTCCATCACCCGCATGGCCAGATCTACGCGCTGCCGTTCGTGCCGCCGTTCGCCGATGCCGAGCTTCGAGCTGCGCGGGAGCACCAGCACGCCACAGGCCGGTGCCCGCACTGCGACGAGCTCAAGGCAGAGGAGGATGGACCTCGCGTCGTCTTTGCCGAGGAATCCATGACCGCGTTCGTGCCGAATGCCGCGCGATGGCCGTATGAGGTGCACGTCTACCCGCGCCGGCACGTTGCCTCGATAACTGACCTGGACGAGGGCGAGCGTTGGGACCTGGCCGCAGCCGTGCTGCGGGTCGCTAGCACGTATGAC
>VBIU01000126.1 GCA_005880945.1 Chloroflexota bacterium
AGCGGGATCCGGCGGTCGCCGATGATGAGAATCGGGTCGATCGCGGCGAGTCCCAGCATCCGGCCGCCGGGCGGCCGTGTGGCCACGATGAGTAGGCCGTGGTAGCGCCGCGTGCGCATGCCGGCGACGGTGCCCATGGCATAACCGCCGAGCCCGTCGGCCACCAACCACTCGCGCTCTGAAGCAGCGTCGAGGTTGCCGCAAAGCGCCCGCCCGAAACGCACGGCAGTAAGAGTAGGCCGCCGCAAGGGAAGCGCTCCCGCCTTCGACGCGGGACCGCGGCGCTGGAGGGGACGAACAAAGGCCCAGTTGTCCTCCCCGCCTTGCGGGGAGGTGGCGCGAAGCGGCGGAGGGGACGAACAAAGGCCCAGTTGTCCTCCCCGCGAAGCGGGGAGGTGGCGCGGAGCGCCGGAGGGGACGAACAACAAGGCAGGTCCGCTTAACACCCCGCATTGCGCCAAGGGCCCGCCAACTGGATTGTGGCTAGGTGCCATCACCCGAAACGGAGCGCGCTCGAGAGTTGCGGAAGCGGATGACGGATTCAGAGGTGCGTGTCTGGTTGTACCTGCGCGGTCGGCAGATGGGCGGCTGGAAGTTCCGAAGGCAGCATCCAATCGGCGAATACGTCGTTGATTTTTACTGTCACGCCGCTCGCCTCGTGATCGAGCTGGATGGCAGCAGCCACGACGAGTACCAGTTCGAATATGACAACCGCCGACAGGCGTGGCTTGAATCGAAGGGATACAGGGTCCTCAGGCTGTCTGGGGACTACCCCTACAAGGACCCTATCGAAGGAGCATGGGAGGCCATTGAACTAGCGCTCGAGGAGATTCAAACCCAAACATCCCCTCCGGCGCTGCGCGCCACCTCCCCACGGGGTGGGGAGGACATGACCGCGCGGAGTTCGTGAACGCGGGCATAACCTAGACAACAAATGGCCTCTGCAGAAGCCTCGCGTCTCAATGAGGTGCCCAGAGGTCGCGCGCCATGGAAGCACTGGGGGCCCTACCTAAGCGAGCGGGCTTGGGGCACCGTGCGCGAGGACTACAGCGCCGACGGTGCGGCCTGGGACTTCTTTCCTCACGACCACGCCCGCTCCCGCGCCTATCGCTGGAGCGAGGACGGTCTCGCCGGCATCTGCGACGACCGCCAGACCCTCTGCTTCGCCATCGCGCTGTGGAACGGCCGCGACCCGATCCTGAAGGAGCGGATCTTCGGCCTCACCGGCACGCAGGGCAACCATGGCGAGGATGCGAAGGAGTACTGGTTCTACCTCGACTCGACGCCGACGCATTCATGGATGCGCTGGCGCTACATGTACCCCCAGGCCGAGTTTCCCTACGCTCAGCTGGTTGCGGAGAACGCGCGGCGCACTCGCGACGAACCCGAGTACGAGCTGTTGGACACCGGAATCTTCGAAAGCGACCGTTACTGGGAGGTCACAGTCGACTACGCGAAGGCCGGCGCCGAAGACATCCTCATCAAGATCTCGATCCGCAACGCAGCTTCAGAAGAGGCGAACCTTGATGTGCTGCCCACCCTCTGGTTTCGCAACACGTGGGCTTGGGGACTCGACGACCGCGTGCCGGCAATCCGCGTCGAGAACGGCGGGCTGGCCGCGGAGCATCACGAGCTCGGCCGCAGGACTCTGCACTGCGACGGCCTCCCACAGCTCCTCTTCTGCGACAACGAGACCAACACCGAGCTGCTGTGGGGCTTGGGTGGACGAAGCAAATTTCCGAAAGACGGGATCAACGACCATGTCGTTCGGGGAGCTCCCTCCGTCAACCCTGCACAGCAGGGCACCAAAGCCGCCTTCCGTCACCACCTGTCGGTCGCCGGCGGCCAGACGGTGGCGATCCGCCTGAGGCTCAGTCCCGACGGGAAGACTGGCGCCGACTTCGACCCGATCATGGCGGCGCGCGAGAAAGAGGCGAACGAGTATTACGCCGAGCTCACGCCCGCAGGCGCCTCGCCCGATGAAGCGATGGTGCTTCGTGAGGCACTGGGCGGGATGCTGTGGTCGAAGCAGTTCTACCACTACGACGTTCACCGATGGCTTATTGGCGATCCGGCCGGTCCCAAGCCGCCGGATTCGAGGCTTGGCGGCCGCAACGCCGGCTGGGAGCACCTGGACAACCGCGACGTCATCTCGATGCCGGACAAGTGGGAGTATCCCTGGTACGCGGCGTGGGACCTTGCCTTCCACTGCGTCGCGCTGGCGCGGGTCGACCCGGAGTTCGCCAAGTCGCAGCTGGTGCTCCTCTGCCGCGAGTGGTTCATGCACCCCAACGGCCAGCTCCCGGCATATGAGTGGGCCTTCGGCGACGTCAACCCACCGGTCCACGCCTGGGCCGCGCTGCGGGTCTTCGAGATCGACGGCAGCAAGGATCACGCATTCCTCGAGCGCATCTTTCACAAGCTGCTGCTGAACTTCACCTGGTGGGTCAACCGCAAGGACAGCGAGGGCAACAACGTCTTCCAGGGCGGTTTCCTCGGCCTCGACAACATCGGCCCATTCGACCGTTCGCACCTCCCTGTCGAAGGTCACATCGAGCAATCCGACGGCACTGCATGGATGGCGATGTATTGCCAGAACCTCCTCGACGTTGCGCTTGCGCTGGCCGAGCACGACAACACCTACGAGGACATGGCGACCAAGTTCTTCGAGCACTTCACCCTCATCGCGTCGGCGCTGAACGAAAAGGGTTTGTGGAACGAGGAGGACGGTTTCTACTACGACGTGTTCCATTTCGACGATGGCCGCATGGAGCCGTTTCGGGCACATTCGCTGGTCGGCCTCGTCCCGCTGCTCGCCGTATCGACGATCGGTCCGGAGACCCTGGGGCGCCTCAAGGAGTTCCACGCACGTACCGAGTGGTTCATCCACCAGCGGCCTGATTTGAATGACGTCATCCAGCACATCCACGATCCCGGGCACGCTGGATGGCGGATGCTATCGATCGTCTCGCCTGACCGCCTCCAGCGCATTCTCAGCCGGACGCTGGACCCTGCGGAGTTCCTCTCTGACCACGGCGTGCGGGCGCTGTCCCGATACCACCTCGACCATCCGCTCGAGGTCGACCTGGGCGGTGCGATGGCGGAGCTGAAGTACGAACCCGCGGAATCGACCAGCGCGGTGTTCGGAGGCAACTCGAACTGGCGTGGACCAGTCTGGATGCCCGTCAACTACATGATCGCGGAGGTCCTCCGCGTCTATCACCGCTACCTGGGCTCGGAGTTCAAGGTCGAGTCGCCGACCGGGTCGGGTCGGATGCGTGACCTTTCAGAGGTCGCTGACGACCTGTCCGACCGGTTGATCGCGATATTCCTCGACCACGACGGTCGCCGGCCGGTGTTCGGCGGCGAGGCGAGATTTCAGGACGACCACGCATGGCACGACCTGATCCCGTTTCACGAGTACTTCAACGGTGATACGGGCGCGGGGATCGGCGCATCGCACCAGACCGGATGGACCGGATTGGTCGCCGACCTGATCATCCGGCGCCACAAGGGGGAGTGACATGGATCTGAAAGGCAAGGTGGCGATCGTCACCGGCGCCGGCAGCGGGATCGGCTACGCGATCGCCGAACGGTTCGCCGCCGCGGGTGCGGGCATTTGCGTGAACTACCTTGGCTATGAGGAGGAAGCCAAAGCTCTGGTCCAGCGGCTGCCGAGGGCGATCGCCGTCAAAGCCGACGTCTCGAAGACGGCCGACGTGCAGGCCATGGTCGATGCGACGGTCGGCCAGCTGGGTGCTGTCGACGTGCTCGTCAACAACGCCGGTGTCGAGAGGTCGATGCCATTCCTGGAAATCGACGAAGCGACATGGGATCTCATGCTCGACGTGGACCTGAAAGGAGCGTTCCTTTGCGCGCAGGCGTGCGGCCGAGTGATGCGCGACACCGGCAAGGGTGGCTCCATCGTCAACATCTCGTCCGTGCACGAAGACGTTGCCTTCCCGGGCTTCACGCCCTACTGCGCTGCCAAAGGAGGGTTGCGCATGTTGATGCGAAACGCCGCGCTCGAGCTCGCGGAATTTGGAATTCGCGTCAACAACGTCGCTCCTGGCGCCATCGCCACGCCAATCAACACCAAGACGCTGAACGACCCCGAGAAGGTAGCGATACTCAACAGGATCATCCCGCTCTCACGCATGGGCAAGCCGGAGGAAGTCGCGGAAGTGGCGCTGTTCCTGGCCTCTGACGCGTCGTCTTACGTGACGGGATCGACCTACTACGTCGACGGCGGCATGGTGCGCTACTCGCAGCCGCTGTAGGCCAACCGCGTGGAGGCATTTTGTAAGTCGCGCTATTCTGGGCAGCCTTGGTTGCCCGGAACGTCGCGCACGTAACGAACGCGGCCGGATCCTCGTTTCAATCCCCCGTGAGGCTCGGGGTAGCTCTCGCCTTGGCGTTGGCGCTCAGCGGATGCGGCGGTGGAGGCACGGCCGTGAACCCGAGCCCGAGCCCCTCGGAGCTCGCCAGCCCGACCCCAAGTCCCTCGCCGAGCCCATCGCCCTCGCCAAGCCCTTTGAGCGCTCCGCCAAGCCCTGTTCCGGTCCCAACCTGGGCCGCGATGCACGCCAAGTGCACGGGAGGAGCCCCAAGCCCACGTGAGGCGATCCTGGTGATGAAGGGCTCGGTCACCAAGGTACTGGCAGACGTAAGCGATCCAGCCCACCCTCGCACGATCTGCACGCTCACCGGCCTGTGGCAGCCGCAGCTGGTGACGGCCAGCGAGATCTCGTGGGCGGCAAGCCAGAAAGCGCCCGGCACCCCGGGCCCGACCGTGATCGCGACTCTCGATCTGTTCTCAGGAATCACCGCGGTCGTCGCCAGCTGGCAGGGGGGCGGCTACCTCGATGGCCTGCACGCGTGGAGCCCGGGTAGGGAGCTGCTCGTGTACCTGACCTCTGACACCAGCTCGGTCGACCTCCACCTGCTCAGCGGTGGCGGCGACCGGGTGGTGGCCAACCTGGGATCAGTCCCTGGTCGCGGAACGAATCCGAGCGAGGACGACTCCTTCCTCGAGTTCTCTCCGGATGGCAGCTACTTCGCCATGGAGCAGACATTCACCGGAAGCGGTGCGCACCTGCAGATCAGAAGGTCGACCAACGGGTCGCTTGCCTACACTCAGCCGTCGGCCACGATGGCCTCGTGGGGAAGCTCGGGCAGCAAGCTCTACTTCCGGCACGTCCAGGAGTCTGTGATCTACGCGTGGGATCCGATCAGCGGCCTGACAAAACCTTTCTCCCAGGCCCTGGCGTGGATCAAGCCCCGCGCCGACGCCGGCGACGACTACCTGGCGTTCACAGTGCGAGACGCCGCCGGAACTCCACACGTCTGGCTGAACGCACATAGCGCCAAGACGAGCAGCCAGCTGGCCAGCGTGCGTTCATCGCCCGCTTTCTTGAACGCCAGCTCCTTTTTCTATATCGAGGAGGCGCCGTGCGGGGTCAACTGCGGTCCTGGGCCGGCGACGCAGCCGACTGGCCGGGCGTTCGTGTACGACATCTCGCTAAAGGCGGAGACCGCGTCGACGATCTTTTCGGTCCTGACGACCTGGCCTCGACCCGGCCAGGTCTAGGTCCGCGCGATCGGACCGTTCTCCTCCCCGCTCGCGGGGAGGACGGCCACGCGTTAGCGTGGCCGGGTGGGGACGGATGCAATGATTTACCAGTCGTGATCGATCGCCCGGCGCCTGCAGTGGAATCCGCGGCCGGCCTTCAGGTCGCGCCGCTCCCCGCGGCAGCGCCGACCCCGAAGAACGAACCGCCCATTGCGCGGCCTGCTGGCGTATTGATCGGGCGGGGCTGGTGGACTACTGCGCTTGCCGCCGCCGTGCTCGTTGCGGCCGGCGGGCTCTGGTTGGTCTACAACGACGACCTCGCCTACCAAAGCGCGCTCCGAGCGCGCACGATCGACAACGAGTCACTGCAGGGACAAAACATGATCCTCCAGGGTCAGCTGACTGCCGATCAGAGCACTCTGTCGGCAGCCCAAGCCGCGCTCGCTGCAGCGCATGCCGAGCTGGCGCATCCCCACCTCGGCATCTGGACCGTTGCCCAGTCGATCCAGGGCCCCACCTACTACCTGGCGGCCGGGGTCCCTGACGCGTTCACGTACCACGTGCGGCTCAGGTCGACGGGTGCAATGAACGTGAGCATCGTCTCTTTCGACCAGTTCTCCGCCGCGGTCAAGTGCATCGAGAACGGCGCGGGCACCACCAATTGGTGCATGCACCACTCCGGCGCCGCGACCAGCTGGCTCGGCGTCAAGTCTGTGAACAGCGACTTCCATCTTGCAGAGGGATGCGCTGCATATCTGATGGTCATCACGGCGCCGAGCAGGGTGACGGTGACCCCGAACGTGAGCGTGACCTACAACCCCGCATCCCACGTCACGGGGACCTGCGCCTAACCAAGAACCCGCAGGTTCACAACTAGCGCTGCACTAGCGCTGCAGGGTTGGCCGGG
>VBIU01000257.1 GCA_005880945.1 Chloroflexota bacterium
TCCTGTCGTGGCAGTGGTAGTGGCGCTTGGCACGTTGAGCATCTGGATGACAGCGTATGTGGGTTACGTTCTCGTGGTTCTCGACCGCGCGAAATGGGAGAGGATCGCCGTGTTGGGGGGTGTGATGCTGGGAGTAGGGATCATTGTAGGATCAGGTGCTCGTTTGGGTGGGCTTGCCGCTGCTCTCGGCGTTCTTGCAGCAGGCACCTTTAGCACACTGATTCGTCTGGCCAAGGTGTCCAGGGAACGCGCTTGGATGGGTCGGGTCGCGGCTCGCTCATACGGCACGGCTCTGGTTGCATTCTCTAGCACTGTGGTTCTGTGTAAGTTGCTGCTCGCCAAGCCGTGACGCGTGCGTTTCGGATGCCTAAAATGCCGATACCGCGGCGGGCTGTATCCAAGGTCTAGGGAGGTGGTTGTCACAGGTGTCCAAGACCGCGCATAACGTTGCCTTGAGTTCTCAAGACGTATCCATTCTATGTACGCTTGGGCCGTCGTCTCTGAATGAGCGTCGTCGGAGTTCGTTTGTTTCGCGTTAACCTCTCCCACACGCGGCTAGATCGCCTTGAATCGGTCATTGACCTAATTTCGCGTTGTACGTCGGTGCCGATTTGTATCGACACGGAGGGAGCTCAGGTGCGAACGGGAGACCTCTCCAGCGGGTCCGTTCACCTTGTCCTAGGGGAGCGTCTGGTGGTCGGCGGCGCAGCCGGCCGCTCTTCATTGGCCTTAGTGCCGGAGTCGGCTGTTTCGGCTCTTGAGGTAGGAGACTTGCTCTCGGTGGATTTTGAGGGGGTTCTTCTACGAATTGTGGGACGGGACAGACAAGATCTGATCGGGCAGGTGGTCAGTGGGGGAGTGGTAGGGAGTAACCGAGCGGTTTCGGTCGACCGTCCCATTTCGCTGCCTGCCCTCACTGCCAAGGACCGAGCCGCCTTGGAAATAGGGAAGCAGAAGGGAATCGTCCATTATGCGTTGTCCTTTGCGAATGACCCGGACGACATCCGAGAGCTTCGGAGCTTGGCAACTGATCAGGCATATGTAATCAGCAAAATCGAGAGTAGGAGGGGTGTGGCCAATTGTGAGGCAATCATCGCGGAATCTGATGCGATCTTGATTGACAGAGGTGATCTCTCGCGGGAGATCCCGCTTGAGTACATCCCGTTCGTTCAAAAGCAGGTGATTCGATTCGCCCGAGCTGCAGGCAAGCCCGTTTGCGTGGCGACGAACTTGCTTGAGTCGATGGTGTCCAAAGCGAGACCAACACGGGCCCAAGTAAGCGATGTCGTTAACACGATCATTGACGGCGCCTCTGGCCTGGTTCTGGCGGCGGAAACGGCGATTGGGCAGTACCCGATCGAGTGTGCTACCATGATCGAGTCCATCATCAGCGATGCGGTCGCCCTTCGGGGTGAACCAGACAAGCTCCACAACATTCGTCGCGACCCCGGCCAGTTGCCGAGAGCGCACGGTGGCTCGTTGAAAGAATCGCGGACTGCCCAGCGCCTCGTTGTGTCGGACTGTTTCCTGCTCGACGCGATCAATCTTGCGACAGGGGCGTACTCGCCTCTCGAAGGTTTCATGGACGCTCATCAGGTCCACTCAACCTTACAGGACTACCGCTTGCCGGACGGCACGGTGTGGCCCATGCCCATTGTGTTGCCGATCCCCGAGGGCAGCGCGGTGTGTGATGGCGATGACCTCGCGTTGCATCGTGCTGGGGAGGAAGAACCCACCGCGATTGTGCGAGTCTCTACGGTCTTCCGCCTCGACGTCGACCGTCTTGTCGAGTTCTGGTACGGGACGACAGATCGTTCGCACCCGGGAGTCACCTGGTTGCTCGGGCTAGGTACACGGTTCGCCGCGGGACCGGTCGTCCACTCAAAGCGGTGTCTTGCCGAACTGCAGCGACATGTGGTGTCGCCTCTGCAAGCAAGGACTATTTTTGCAGCGAGGGGCTGGAGTCGCGTGGTTGGCTTTCATTCTCGCAACGTGGTTCACCGGGCTCACGAGCACATCCAGCTCGCATCGCTCCAGAGATACCATTGCGACGGTGTGTTCATTCACCCAGTCGTGGGGCCCAAGAAGACGGGGGACTTCACCGGGGACATCGTGATGCGCGCGTACGCCGCGGCTGTGGAACACCATTACCCAGGCGACCGCGTGTTGCTAGCGGGGTTCCCTTCTTATTCTCGATACGCAGGCCCGCGGGAGGCGGTCTTTACGGCGCTGGTTCGTAAGAACTGGGGTTGTAGCCACTTCGTCGTTGGGCGCGATCACACGGGCGTCGGTGATTTCTACGCTCCCTCGGGGGCGAAGGCCTTGTTCGATCAACTGGGAGATCTTGGGATCACACCTATCTATTTTTCGGAAGTTCAGTACTGTGGGGCGTGCAACGAATACGTTGACGGGCCACACGCCGATCATGGCGATCTCCGGCGCATATCGGGCACGGAGTGTCGAAGGCTGCTCCAGCAAGGTGTTCTTCCGGCAGACTGGCAAATGCGTCGCGAGGTTTCGCAGGTTATCGTGAACGCTCTACGGGCGCACGAGCCAGTGTTTTGCTCCTAAAGGTGGACGAACCGAGCTCAACCCTGATGCAATGAGTTTGGCACCCTGAGCCTATGCTATCTCGCGCGCGCCACTTCGCCGAAGTGGTCACTGGACACGGTCTTGACACCTGGGAAGGTTACCGGCGTCTGTTGCTACCGTTTGTTGGCGCGGTCGTGATTGCGCTGGCTACATGGTGGGCATTCTGGGGATACACTTCATCTTCGTTGCTTCAACCGAACGCTGGTATTTCCTCACAGGGCTTGGGAGCCCTTGCGAACCTGGCTGGCCAGTTTGGGATCGCAGCTCCGCTCGGCGGAGGTTTGAGTCCCGAGTTTTATAGCGAGTTGGCCACTTCTGATGGGGTCCTTCGACCCGTCGCACTGCGTCTGCGGACCAGCGCTAGCATGGATTCCCTCACTGCACCGCGACCGTTACCGCGGAGCGTGGTTCGGTGGTGCTGCGACGGCGATACGAGTGCGAGAACGATAGCAAAGGAGGTGCGCGACCTCCGCCGAAAGTTGGACGTGAAGATTGACGATGCTGCCGGGACATTAGAGTTCCGCATCTTTGACAGCAACAGGTCCATGGCGTATCACATATTGAGAGAGTTCGTGACG
>VBIU01000127.1 GCA_005880945.1 Chloroflexota bacterium
CTTCGAGCGATGAGACCGCTTGCGAGAGAACTCAGGACTCGAACCTCGGTGCGCTGGTCACCCCTTGACCCTTTGCAGCAATTCGCGCTGAATGACCGCCACCAGCCAGGTCTCGTACTCGTCGGGGGACCAGCCGCGCTGGACGACCAGCAACCGGAACAATTCCTCGCTCGTGAGGACCATGAGCAGGTCGACCGCCCGCGCCTGAGTCACGCCGGTGCACAGGTGGCCACGCGCTGCTAATGACGCGACGAGGTTGCCGATTCCCCACTGCTTCTCGCTTTCGAGGCCACGCACCATCTCCTGGAGCTCGGGTTCAGAGCGGGCCGAGCCCAGGACCTGGGTGAGATCCCAGCCGGCCTCGGCGCCGAATCGACCGATGCTGACGGCGAGGGCAAGCTGCTCGCGTGGGTCCTCGGCGGCCAGCGATCGGTGATAGAGCGGGATGACACGCTCGGATTTCGACTCCTCGACCAGGTGCTTGAGGATGGCGGCCTTCGTTCCAAAGTGGAAGTAAACGGTCTGCGGGGCATAGCCGGCTTCGGCCGCGATCGATTCCATCGTCGTCCCGGCAAAGCCCCGCTCGCGGAAGATGAGCCGAGCCGCGGTCGCGATGGCGTCGCGTGTCGCGGCAGCCGCCTGTGCACGCCCCGCTCGGTTGTACTTTCGGCGGGGCTTGACAGTTCGTGCCATGTCGAATAGAGTAGCGCCCTAATTAATTAGAGTCTGGCTCTAATTGGAGGTAGGGTGATGTACGCGCAGGTGGTTCAAGGCGGTGCGGCGCCGGAGAAGCGGGACGAGATGAATGCCGTGGTGAGGGAGCATCTGATCCCGGCACTCAAGCAAGAGGCGGGCTTCGTGGGTGCGGTCAACCTCGAGAACCGCGACACGGGTCACGGGATGATGATCACCTTCTGGGACACTGAGGCACAGGCCGCGGGCATGCCAACCAGCGCAGCGTTCCTGCAGGCGCTTGGCCGCATCGCGACCGTATCGAGCGGACAGCGAGAGCCGATCGGTGTTTGGCGGGTCAACGTTCTCGAAGTCGATCGAGCGCCCAAAGAGGTGCGCTAGACATGCTCAACAAGACGTCGCTGATGCGTGCGCTTGCCGCCATCATCAGGGACGCCGGCTTTGCCTACAGCTGGTACGGGTTCCTGCCGAATGTGCCGATCGAATTCTGGTCACGGAGCGAGCTGGTGCCCGACGCGGATGAACCTGTCGCGCGGCTCGCCGACGAGTGGGTGAACCGACAGCCGGCGAGCGACGAGGTCGCTCAGTCGCGGCCCTTCGTGGTGGCGATGTCGGCCTCGTTGCCGGCCGCGTCGGCGAGCGTCCACCACCGCGGCGCGAACTGGTCCCGCACCATCCTGCCGCCGGCGGCGAGCGCCGCCGCGATGCGAGCCTCCGCCAGCTCGTAGGGAACGAAGATCGCGATGTGGATGGCGCCGCCTCCGTCCGGGCGCGGCTCATCCATCTGCTCGAACCAGAACCCCGTTCCTCGATTGTGCGGATCGACAAGGTCCTCGTCGGGCGAGTCGATACGCGGCACGTATCCGAGCATGGCGCGCCAGAAGGGGATCACCTCGGCGGGAGCCGTCCAGCCCGGAATGATGATGAGGCTCTGGACCGCCGACGGGTCGGCCGCCAGGCCGAGCTTCTTCGCCGCGGCGGAGATCTGGCGAGCGATTTCGAGGTCTCTGGTTGTCATCCCGCCGAAGTCGCTTGTGAACGTGATCAGCCGCACAGTCACGCCGCCCGGGCGCACATCGATGTCGGGCGGATGGCTGTCGATGTCCGGCAGCTCGCTGATCGCCTGCACGAACCGGGCAGCCGTCACCATCGAATCGGTTCGATAGAACGCGTGCGCTCCATCGCTGACGACGCGCCAGTCCTCAGCGCCGGGAGACTCTTCGAACTTCGACGGGGTGATCTGGTCGGTCATCAAACACCCTCCTTGAACGTTTCGGGCCCCTACCGTCAGGACTTTTCGATGTCGAGGTTCCAGCTGATGCCGAACTTGTCTGTCAGCCAGCCGGCGGTGCCCCACGGCGCGTCCGTGAGCGGCATCTTGACCTGACCACCGTCGGCGAGTCCCTCGAAGGCCGAGGTAAGGCGCGCTCGGTCGCTGCCGCGAAGCGACAGGCCGATGTGCTCGCCGACCTTCGCGGGGTACTTGGGATTGCCGTCTGAGGCGATGATGACCACGTCGTCGGATTCGAGCTGGGCGAACATGATCGGCTCGCCAGGGGCCGCCGGCCTGGGCCGGCCCTGCTCGTCGGAGGCGAACATGTCGAGCTTGCCGCCGAGCACCTTGTGGTAGTGCTCCATCGCCTCGCGGGCCTGGCCCTGGAAGTTGATGTAAGGGGCGATATGGATCTTGCTCAAGTCAGTTCTCCTTTTCATGAATTTCCGAATCGCCACCATTGATGACGGGTGCCCGCCGGCGAATGTGACCGCGGCAGAAGGACGAGTCCCTATTGGCACGACTTTAGAACCGCTGTCAGAACTCTGGTCTCCGCACGAATCTAGACCGACGATCCACGCGGAAACTCGGGTCTTGACAGCACCACAGGGTCAATGCATACTCTGCATGCATACTCAGTATGGACCAGGAGGAAGTTGTCGCTTAAGTACGGGGTGTTGGGGCTCCTCGCCGAGGAGCCGCTCCACGGATATGAGGTCAAGAACCGCTTTGAGACGATGCTCGGCGGCACGTGGGAAGTCAACATCGGGCAGATCTACACCACGCTGCAGCGCCTGGAGCGGGACGGCCTGGTCAGGCCGGTCGGCGCAAGGGGCGATCGGGGCAAGCTGCTCTACGAGCTGTCCCCGTCAGGCAGGAAGGCGCTCGTCAGTTGGCTGGCACAGCCTGACTCCGGGCCCCAGCAGCTCCACGAGGACATCTACGTCAAGCTGCTTCTCGCCACACGCGTGGCGAACGGGGGCCTGCCGGCACTGCTCGGGCGGCAGAAGCGCGCCTACCTGCAGCGACTGCGTGACCTCAATCAACTCGAGGACCGAGCGCGACGCGACGGACGCAATGACCTGGCGCAGCTCATTCGGGGCGCCTTACTTCACACGGAGGCAGATTTGAAATGGGTGGACGAACTGGCGGCAGACGCGCTTGGTGGGAAAACGGAATGACCGAGCTGGTTCGGCTCACCGATGTGATCAAGGTGTATCAGGGCGGCATCACGGGAGCGCTGAACGGTGTGTCGCTGAGCATCGAGCAAGGCGAGTTCACTGCAGTGATGGGGCCTTCTGGTAGCGGCAAGTCGACGCTCCTCAACCTGATCGCCGGACTCGACCGGCCGACGTCCGGGGATGTGGCTGTCGGCGGGACGGATCTCGGCGCGCTGGGCGAGGCAGGCCTGGCGCGGTTCCGGCGCGACCACGTCGGTTTCGTCTTCCAGTTCTTCCACCTCCTTCCCAACCTGACGGCTCTCGAAAACGTCCTCATTCCGGCCCAGCTGAAGGGACGCGAAAGCGCCGATACTCGGGGACGCAAGCTCCTCGAAACCCTTGGCATCCCTGAAGTCGCGGAGCGGTATCCCGCGAAGCTCAGCGGCGGCCAGCAGCAGCGGGTTGCCATCGCGCGGGCGCTGATCAACAACCCGACGCTGCTCCTGGCCGACGAGCCAACGGGTGCGCTCGACACACACAGTGGGGACCAGGTCATGGATCTCCTGGCCCAGCTTCATCGCGAGGGGCAGACGATCCTGCTCGTCACCCACGACGCCAAGCTCGCCACGCGCCATGCGGCGCGAGTGATCAGCGTTACGGACGGAAAGATCGTCGACGACGCACGTCTCGAGACTACCGAGCGCTCCGCCTCGGATGTGGTCCGCGTCCGGAGCGAGGAGACGTCGCGATGAAGGCCATCCTTGTCAAGGCCATCGCGGATCTCCGGCGGAGGCGCCTTCAGGCCGGGGTCATTTTCGTAACCGCCTTCCTAGCCGTTGCTACCGGAACCATGGCCCTCACGCTTCTGTCGCAGACGCATGATCCCTACCAGACCGCCTTCGACGCACAGAAGGGTGCTCACCTGCAGGTCGCATACGACAGCCGCACCGACCCGGCGGCAATGGCCGGGACTCCACGGCTGATCGGCGCGACGGCGTTCGGCGGGCCGTATCCGGTCACGTCGCTGCAATTCCAGGCCGGCAGCCGGAAGTTCGGAGTCGACACGATCGGCCGTGACGACCCCGGCGGCGATGTGGAGCAACTCCGCATCACCGCAGGCCGCTGGCCGAGCACGAACGACGAGATCGCGCTCACGCGCTCGTTTGCCGAGCTGAACCATATCTCTGTCGGCCAGAAGATCAAGGTCGTGAGCGTTTCGCAGGAGCCGGTCCTTACCGTCGCGGCCGAGGTAGTGGACATCGATGAGGGAAGCGCGGACCTCAGCAGCCAGCACGCATGGACGCTGAGCTCGGCCATACCCGCCCTGACCGCCAAAGAATCGTCCTACTTTTTGATGACCTATCGGTTCGCCACCGATCCGTCGAGCGCCCAGCTTCAGGCGGTCACCGATCGAATCCGGGCCGCGCTGCCGCCGGGAAGCATCGTGGGCTCCCTCAACTACGTCCTGGTTCGAAACATCTTCAACATCACCAACCAGATCGTGACCAGCGTGCTGATCGCGTTCAGCATCTTCGCGCTGGCGGCCACGGCGGCGATCGTCGCCAACCTGGTGACTGGCATCGTGATCTCGGCCTACCGAGAGATCGGGATCATGAAGGCGATCGGCTTCGCACCATGGCAGGTGGTCGCAGTATTCGAGCTGCAGATCCTGATGCCGGCCACGGCCGCATTCCTCGTCGCGATCCCCGTCGGGATCCTGGCCAGCCAACCGCTGTTGGCCAACAGCTCGCACGCGCTTGGCCTTGCGTACATTCCTACCTTCTCGATTGGGCTCGGCCTGCTTACGTTGGCGGGCGCGCTGCTCATCGTTGCGCTGGCCGCCCTGCTGCCGGCCTTTCGCGCGGGGCTGCTCAAGCCGGTCGTGGTAATAGCCAACGCGAGCGCTCCTCGCGGGCGGAGCGGCCGCAGCTTGCGGCGACTCGCGACGCGGTTGCGGTTTCCCCGTCCGATCGCGTTGGGCATTGGCGATGCCTTTGCCCGGCCCGCTCGCGCGATTCTGACTCTCGTGGCGATCCTCCTCGGAGTCGCGACCGTCACTGTCGCCCTCGGTCTGCCGAGGAGCTTCACCGCGATCAACAACAGCGAGACCAATGCCGGAAACGTGGACGTCGTCGTCCGCAAGAGCCCAGCCCTGTCCGACGCCGACGCGCTCCGGATCATTGACGCCCAACCGGAAACCGCCCGCGTGGTGGCCGAGACCGGAGACAACTTCACTGTGCCCGGCATCGGCGACCCGGTCAACGCGCGCGTGTTCCGCGGCGATTCCGCACACCTCGGATACATGCTCGTCGCCGGTCGATGGTTCAGCGGACCCGGTGAGGTGCTGGCGCCGAAGGCGTTGATTCAGGACGCACACCTGAAGCTTGGGGACCGCTTCTCCGCAAGCGTGCACGGCAGCACTGTTCGATTGGTTCTTGTGGGCGAGATCTACGACATCAACAATCTCGGCCACTCACTGTTCATGGACTGGGCGACGCTGAGCGCGGTGGCGCCGAACGCGACTCCGGACGCTTATCTGATCACGTTGACTCCAGGCGCTGCGGTCGCCGCCTATGTCCAGCGTGTGGCAGCGGCGCAGCCCGACCTGCTCGACGTCCAGGCCAACGACACGAGCATCATCGCGCCGGTCAAGGTGATCGACACCGTGCTTTTGATAATCGCGGCGGTGATCGCGCTGATCGGGATCGGTGGGATCTTCAACACCCTGCTGCTCAACACCCGGGAGAGGGTCCGAGACACCGCGACGCTGAAAGCGGTCGGGATGAGCCCGCGCCAGGTGATGGCCATGGTGGCGGCGTCAGCCGCCACGATTGCGCTCGTTGGCGGGATCATCGCCGTGCCCGCCGGTGTCGGTCTGCATGCGTATCTGATCGACCTGATCAGCAACTCCGCCGGTAACGACACCCCACCGGCGGCCTATCGGGTGTTCAGCCCACTGGAGCTGCTGACCATTCCCATCGTCGGAGTACTTATTGCGATGGCGGCGGCGCTCATCCCGGGCCGGTGGGCGGCGCGTACCAACGTGGTCGAGGTGCTGCACGCGGAATGAAATGGACAGCACGTGGGCGCGTACCGGTCGGGCGTTTGCCTGGGCTTACAGTGGCCTCCTGATCGTGGCCCGAGTAATGGGCGCGGTCGTGAGCATCGGCATCCCGCCGACCACGCCGGATTTGGCGAAGCATTACGCCCGAACACGTTCTTTTTCTTAACAGCCTGGATTGACGCGCGCTGTGGCTGGCGCGAACATCCGTACGATGCAACACAAGAAGGCCCCGGCGACCCGTCGACCGTTACTGCCCGGCCATCCCAGCTGGGGTGAGTTCATCGAACGACTTGCCGGTCCCGAAGCATGCAACTTTCGTACCGACGGCTGGACATGCTTTGGGGACCTGCGGTTCACCACCAGGATCCTCCGCGAGATGGGGCTGGATGAACCGTCGATCGACGCCTCCGCGGCCTGTTTCAAGGGTCGCGGCGGGTATTGCGATTGTGAAGTCATCTTCAACGTCGATCACCCAGGCTGAGGATGATTGGCAGGCGGCAGTGTCGCGTATGTACCGAAGTAGCTGTAGCAAACCATGCCGAAGGTCTGTCGCGCAGCGGCCGAAGGCGTTTTGTCGCCTAGCAGCCGAACTTGCACACAGTTGGACGGGTGGCTAGCGGGATTTGAACCCGCGACACCCAGATCCACAATCTGGTGCTCTAACCAAGCTGAGCTATAGCCACCGCGCTTGGGCCAGGACGGTGTTGAGTTCGGCCCCCGGGCACCAGATTTTACCTGCCTTCAATTTGTCCCAGAATTGAAGGCATGCCAACCGCCGCCGAATTCGAGA
>VBIU01000045.1 GCA_005880945.1 Chloroflexota bacterium
AACCTGTCGGGCCCGAGGGCGGATGTCTACGTCGACGCCAGCCCGCCTCACCAGCTCCTTCGCCTTCGCTTCAACAAGGGCGCCAGCGTCGACGGCATTGCTGACGCCGATTTTCGATACGGCAGCTTCGACAAGGACTTCCGGATCGTCAAACCAACCGACGTGATCGACTTCTCCAACCTCTCGACACTTCCGCCGATATACACGGTGGTGTCGGTCGACACCTCCCACTGCGGCGCGACTTGCGCCGTCTCGGCGGTGGTCAAGAACCTGGGCGGAAAGCTCGGCGCCCAAGCGCCGTCCACTATCACGTTCACAATGACCGATTCAGCCACGAAGCAGGTCGTCGGCACATGCCAGGCCCAGGTGGTGCCCGACGTCGGGTACAACGCGACGAAGTCAGTCTCCTGCACGATCAGCATCGCGAACTCGGAGCAGGCGAATGCCGCGACGGTGACCGCGGCACCCGAAAACCCGGGTCGTGCCTAAGGCCCAGCGGCCGACGCCGACCCGGTAAGGTGGCGCGCTGCGGCCCGGAGGTCTGCGATCAGCCCATCCATTGCCTCCCGGCGCGCTGCATCGTCTGGCGATCGCAACACCGAGGACGGGTGTACCGTCGCCAGGACCGGAACCCCGAGTGGCGACTCCAGCACACGACCCCGCCGTTGCGTGACCTTGAAAGCAGTGCCCATGACCGACTGCGCGGCCGTGGCGCCGAGCAAGACCACGAGGCGAGGGCGGACGACCTCGATCTCCGCCTTCAGCCAGGGCCGGCAGGCGCGCACATGGACCTGGCTCGGCTTGGAATGCAGCCGGCGCTTGCCGCGCCGCTCCCACCTGAAATGCTTGACAGCGTTCGTCAGGTAAACCCTGGCGCGCGGGATGCCCGCCGCTTCCAGCGCATCGTCCAGGATGCGTCCGGCAGGGCCGACGAAAGGGTGGCCCTCGACGTCCTCGCGGTCGCCGGGCTGCTCGCCGACCAGCATGAGGCGCGCGCTTTCTCGACCTTCGCCGAACACTGTCTGGGTGGCGTTCTCCCAAAGCTCGCAAGCCTTGCACCCGGCGGCCGCCTCGCGCAGGGACTCGATGGTCAGGCGCTGAGGGATCAGGGCTTCGGCCGAAAGCTGCGCGTTGTCCTTGGGAGAGACATCAGGGGGAATCTTCGTACGGCTCCCTCACCCTAGCCCTCTCCCCTGAAGGGAGGGGGGATTGGGTGGACTCAGACTCAAGTTCGTCTGGAGGTGGCGAATGCCGGGTAAGAAGGTAAGCAGCTCGATCAAGAACCCCAAGACGTACGAAGCTCTGAAGGACAAGGGATGAGCAAGGCGCGGGCAGCCAAGATCAGCAACGCTCAGGCCCACAAGAAGAAGAGGTGATCTGACCACAAACAAGTGAGGCCTCCTCTTTCGAGGTGGCCTCGCTACTACAACGCCCCAAGTCGGCGGGCTACTCATCGGGAAAGATTTGCGACTACAGAATGTTTCGGAAGGGCTCTGGGACGTATTCGGCCAGCGCTTGCTTCCATTCCTCGCTCAACGCGCCGATCACCACCTGGTCTTCCCGAGCCAGCCACGCCAGGTGGCGGAGGCCGTGCTCGAGGACCTGAGCCGCGGCGATCGTAGAGGCGGCGGTGGTCGCGCCCGAGCGAGCCAGCTCCGCCCTGGAGATCGGCACGCCGGCGAGCTGCGGCGCCTGGCCGTCTGCGTTCACGACCACGAAGCTCAAGACAACCGCGCCGCGAGCACGGCGCCAGGAGGTGGAGTGCACGAGCACCGGCTCGCCCATGAGATTGCGCGACAGCCGGCCCACCACCTCGACCGGGTCGTCCTCTGCGGCGACCTCGATGTACCAGGGATCAGGCCCACACGGGCCTGCCAGCTCTGGGCGGCCCGACCTCATCCTTAGGACGAACACTTCGGCCTGGACCGGCCCTTCGACGGCCCAGGGCTGGACGGGCTGCGGCGCTTTCAGACTCGCAGCGCCCTGGCCAGAACCTGCTCGCGGGTCACCTTCATGTTGTGAGACTCGACCGCGTGCTTTTGGAGAGCGGGCACGACCTGATCCTCTGTCCCCCGGGTCTCGAATCCGCATTCGCACCGAGCGACCCATTCCTGCCTGGGCCCGATTCTATTCACTGCGCGCAGGATAGGCGTTATTGGCTGCGTTCAGCTCACGTCTTCGCGGTGCAGCGCCAATCGTGGGGGCCGCGCTCCTGCTCACGAGCTGCGCGCCCAGCCGGCCACAGCCCACACCGTCCCAACCTCGCCACGTGTTCGTGATCGTGATGGAGAATCACACTCCCGACCAGGCTCTTGAGGGGCCGTTCACCGCCTCGCTCGCGGCGAAGTACCGGGTCGCCACCAATTACAGCGCGATCGCCCACCCCAGCGTTCCGAACTACCTGGCCCTGACTTCCGGTCAAACCTGGGGCGTCGAGGATGACAGCTACCACGTGCTGCCGCAGGCCGACCTCGGCCATCAGCTCACAGCCGCGGGGATCACCTGGCGAGCCTACATGGAAGGCCTGACCGATCGCGGTTGCCTCGACAGCCCGCTTCCTTACGACCCCGGCCACAATCCTTTCGCGTTTTACGGCGGCGGCTGCCCGCCCAACGTCGTACCCCTCACGTCCCTGAACTCTGACCTCGCCCGGGGAGCGCCGCTGTTCTCGTGGATCACGCCCGACGACTGCCACAACACCCACAATTGCTCGATCAGGGCGGGTGATGACTGGCTGCGCGAGACAGTCACTCTCATCACGGGATCGGCGGCCTGGAGCAGCGATGGTGTGCTCTTTATCACCTGGGACGAAGACGATGGGCGCGCTGACAATCGCGTCCTCACGCTGGTGATCGCTCCTGGGCGGAGCCACCTCACGAGCAACGTGCCCTATGACCATTACTCGCTCCTGGCGACGATCGAGGACATGCTCGGCGTGGGCAGGCTGGCAGAGGCGGCGAATGCGCGACCCATGGACGACCTGGTGGGCCGCTGAACTCGAAATTCGCACTTGACGCGTCGATGTGGCAGCTTCGATTACGATCGGTTCGGGGTTCCTGGCCGAGAACCCGCGTGTTCAACCAGGCAGCAAGGAGGACGTGGTGAGACCAATTCGAGGCGTTATCCTGGCGACCGTTTCGGTAGTGGCGCTGAGCCAATCCTGGGCGGTGGCCGCCGGCGATGGGGGCGACAATACGCAGCCCATCGATTTCACCCACAACGTGAATGACGCGCCAGCCCCTGTCTCCGGCGCCGTGTACGGAACGGCGCCGGCAGTGAAGACGGGCACGGCGATCTGCACGACGGCCACGCAGCTCACGCCCAATGTCAACACCGACTGCGAGACGTCGTCGGTGGGGCCGCACAACGAGACTTCGATAGCCGTCAACCCGACCGACGCCAACAACATGATCGGTGGGCTGAACGACTACCAGCTCGCCCTCAACTCGGGCGGCCAGGTCAGCGAGACAGTGCTTTCGCGCGCGCACGTGACCTTCGATGGCGGCAAGACCTGGTCGATGTATCCCCTGAACTCGAGCTCGACCTATCAGGCGACGGGTGACCCGGCGGTGGCGTTCGATGCCTCGGGTCACGCCTACTACGCGACGCTTGGCTTCCGTTTCGTTGGTCCCGGAAACGTCCAGAGCCCCGACGTGCTCGTGTCCAACTCGGGCGACAAGGGCAAGACGTGGAACGTGGTGAGGATCGCTTCGGGCAGCGGAGTCTTCACCAGCGTCGGCGACGTGCTCGACAAGGAGTACATCGCTGCGTGGGGCACCGGCAACGCCATCGTCACGTATGGCGATTTCCGCGAGGGCCAGAAAGGCAGCTTCATCTCGGCGAAGATCTACAGCTCGGTTACCCACGACGGTGGCAACACCTGGTCGGCTCCCGTTGTCATCTCGGGCAGCCTTGACGAGGCCTTCGTCTCCACCCCGGTGGTGGCTGCGGACGGCCGCATCTTCGTCTCGTTCCTGAACACAACAGACCTGACGACCGGCCGCGACGACTATGAGGTTGTCGAGGTGTCAGCGTCGACAGGGGCGCGCCTCGCCGGCCCCTTCAAGGTCGCGACCACGATAGACGGCTTCACCGACTACCCGATCGCCTTCGGCCGGCAGACCTACCAGGACAGCCTTTTCCGCACCTGGGCTGCCGGCAACATCGCGGCCGACCCGACCAACGCCGCGCACCTTGCGGTTGCCTGGTCGGACATGCGCAACAGCGTGACGCCTGCTCCAAGCAACCCGTATGCGGCCAAGACGAACTCCGATGTGATCGTCAGCCAGTCGTTCGACAGGGGAGCAACGTGGTCCGCGCCTGTGGCGCTGGCCCTGGCGGGCGACCAGTTCATGCCGTGGAGCGCATATGACACGGCAGGCCACCTGCGCGTCGGCACTTTCGACCGCTCTGTCGATGCGGCCAACCACCTGTACGGCTACTCGATCTCAACCGAAACCGGGTCCGGCACCCTGGCTTTCACGACCAAGTTCATCACGACAGCCAACTCCGATCCGACCACCGGCGACCGGTGGTTCGCCCGAAACGTCAACCCTGCGTTCCCGTTCGCGACCGCCTTCCTCGGTGACTACAGCGGCATCGCCGCGACGGCGGACGGTGGCGTGGTCGCCCTCTGGACGGACATGCGCGTCGACTCCAGCTTTGCGGGCCGCACCGGCCATGGCGAAGATGCCTTCTTCGCCAAGACAACCTAAGGGGACGGTCTTCGACTAGAGAGGCGGCGCGCCGCGTGCGCGCCGCCTCTACCTTTACTTTGTGGGCGTGTTGATCTGCGACGTCGGTCCGCGGGACGGACTGCAGAACGAGGAACGCGTGCTCGAGCCGAAGATGAGGGCCGACCTCGTCGACCGCCTCGCAGCGGCCGGCCTGAAGCGGATTGAGGCGGCGAGCTTCGTCAACCCGAAGCTGGTCCCTCAGATGGCGGGGGCGGAGGATGTGATGGCGTCCCTGCACCGGCGCCCCGGCACCGCGTACGCCGGTCTTGTTCTCAACGAGAAGGGATACGGGCGGGCGCTCGCCGCGAAGGTCGACGAGGTCCACTATGCCTTCGCCGCGACAGACGAGTTCGGGCGCCGGAACCAGAACGCCGGCACCGAAGTGGGCCTGCAGACGGCTCTCGATCTTGTCGCGCGCGCGAAGACGGACAAGATGCCGATCACGGTGACGATCAGCGTGGCTTTTGGATGTCCTTTCGAAGGCCCGGTTCCCGCCGAACGCGTTCTCGGCCTTGTCGATCGTCTGATGGCCGCTCCGCCCGACGAGATCTGCCTTACACGATCGGGGTAGGCGTGCCGTCCCAGGTGAAGGAGCTGGTCGGCGGCTCGCGCCGCCTCGGAGCGACAGTGGGGGCGCACTTCCACAACACGCGCAACACGGGCTACGCCAACGCGGTGGCCGCGCTCGACGAGGGCGCGGTCTCCCTTGACGCTTCGGTCGGCGGCGCGGGCGGCTGCCCGTTCGCCCCCAAGGCGACGGGGAATATCGCCACAGAGGATCTCATCTATCTGCTGCGAGGCCTCGGGGTGGATGCGGGAATCGATCTCGATGCGCTGATCGCATGCTCTCGGTGGCTCGGAGAGCAGCTGGGCAAGGAGCTGCCGGGGATGGTCGCTCGCGCGGGCGACTATCCCGCGCCCGCCTAGTCACCGGCCCCCGGAACCGTGCAACATGGCCCCATGCCAAAAAAGACAGCGAGCCCGCATCGAGTAGCCGTCGTCCAGCACCCGCCTGTGGCGCTGCATCGGCAGAAGACTCTCGAGCGAGGGGTCGAGCTGCTCGAGGAGGCGGCGGAGGGCGGCGCCCATCTCGTCTCCTTCCCCGAGACCTGGGTGCCCGGCTACCCGGAATGGGTCTGGCGGCTCCGTCCGGGCGACGACTACACGCTTAGCGGTGACATCCACCGCAGGCTTCTCGAGAACGCGGTCGACCTCAAGGCCGGGCAGCTCAAACCTATCCAGGCGGCGGCTCGACGGCTGAAGCTGACAGTTTCGATCGGGGTGCATGAACGTGACGGCGAGTTCAGCCGCGGGACCATGTACAACTCCGTTGTTCTCATCGGGCCGGACGGAGAGGTGCTGAACCGCCATCGCAAGCTCATGCCCACCAACCCGGAGCGGATGGTGTGGGGGGCGGGAGATGCGACCGGGCTGCGCGTCATCGACACACCGGCCGGACGTGTCGGAGCGCTGATCTGCTGGGAGAACTACATGCCCCTTGCGCGGTTCGCGATCTTCGCGCAGGGATGCGAGATATACATCGCGCCAACCTGGGACGAAGGCGGCTCTTGGCTGGCGACCATGCAGCACATCGCCCTCGAGGGTCGCTGCTGGGTGCTGGGCAACGGAAGCAGCATGCGGGGCAAGGACATCCCGAAAGACTTTCCAGACCGAGCGCGACTCTTTCCGGATCTCGAGTCGTGGTTCAACCCGGGTGACTCGGTGATCGTCGATCCCAGCGGCAGGATCGTGGCCGGGCCGCTCCACGAGCAGCACGGGATCCTGTACGCCGACTGCGACCCCGCCCGGTCGTCAGCGGCAAAGCGGACCCTCGACATCGCCGGGCACTACGGCAGGCCCGACATCTTCCGCCTCGAGGTGAACCGCGAGGCCCGCGCGCCTGTCGATTTCGCAACGAAGCCCTGAGGGAGCCGCAGGTCAGGAAGCCGCTTTCGCTCCGTAGAGGGCGCCGAACTTCTGCCTGACATACGCGATCCACGGCTCCGCGGTGAGCGGCTGTCCAGTAACTCTCTCCATCAGCTCGTTCGGCGTGAACTTGCGTCCATGTCGGTACACGTTGGTGCGCAGCCACTTGAGCAGCACACCGAACTCACCCCGTTCTATGGTCCCGTCGAGGTCAGGCAGCTCCTTCCGCGCCTTCTCCATCAGCTGCGCTCCCATCAGGTTGCCGAGCGTGTATCCGGGAAAGATCGCGAATGAGACGCCCGACCAGTGAATGTCCTGCAAGACCCCCTCGCGATCGTTCGGCACATCGATGCCGAGGTACGACTTGATCCGTGCGTTCCAGGCCTCAGGGAGGTCCGCCACCTTGAGCGACCCCTCCAGCAGCTCGTTCTCGAGCTCGAAGCGCAGCAGGATGTGAAGGTTGTATGTCACCTCATCGGCCTCGACGCGGATGAGCGAGGGGTACGACTTGTTGACGGCGCGGAAGAAGCTCTCCTCGTCTACTCCCTTCAGCGGTCCCGGAAACGCATTGCGCAGGCTGGGGTAGAAGTAGCGCCAGAAGGCCGCGCTCCGCCCGACCATGTTCTCCCACAGCCGCGACTGGGATTCATGAACCCCCGGCGAGGCACCGCTCCATAGAGGAGTCCGGTCGAGGTTCTGCCCGATCCCCTGGTTGTACATACCGTGCCCCGCCTCGTGAATCGAGCCGAACAAGCACTCATTGAAGAAGTCGCGCGACACGCGAGTGGTGATGCGCACGTCGCCGGGCCCGAACGAGATCGTGAACGGATGCGTCGAGAGGTCTTGCCGTCCCCGCTCGGGGTCATAACCGAGCTTGATCACGACCTGGAGCGCATACGCGACCTGCGCGTCTGGATCGAAGCCGCGGTATAGAACGCTGTCGTCGACAGCCTCCGAATGGCGCGCCACATCACCGACGAGCGGAACGATCGCCCCCTTGAGCTGGGCAAAGATGGCCTCCAGCTGGTCGGTCGTCAGGCCGGGCTCGGTGCGGTCGAGCAGCGCATCATAGGGTCGCTCCCTGTAGCCGAGCGCATCGGCGACCTTACGGTTCAGCTCGACGTTCCTTTCGAGATAGGGCTCGAACAGCGTGAAGTCCGAGTCCTGGCGTGCCTTCTGCCAGACCGGGCGTGCGGTCGCGCCGGCGCGAGCGATCTCCGCGACGAGCTCAGTCGGCAGCTTGCGCGCCAGGTCGTAATCGCGGCGGGTGACACGAACGATGCTGGCGTCATCGGAATCGAACGGAAGGCCGCCAACCTCGCCCTCCGCCTCCTCGAGCAGCCTGCCCACCTCTTCCGAGGTGAAGCGAACGTGTGCGAGACGGCGCAGGGTGGTGAGCTGATCGGCCCGGTTGGCGACGCCACCGGGCGGCATGTACGTCTCCTGGTCCCAGGTCAGCACGGCCGATGCTCGGTTGACGTCGGTGACCTCGCCGAGGATTTCTTTAAGGCGCTGTAGGCTGTCGCTCATGCTCCCCCCACCACATAAGTATTCTCTCCGGAAGGCGTCGCCGCCCCGCTAGCTCAGTGGATAGAGCATCTGCCTTCTAAGCAGAGGGTCGGGGGTTCGAATCCCTCGCGGGGCGCCAACCAGTGTTGATCCCCTGATGTAATGTCCGCCGGCTAACCTCCCGAACGCTGATCGCGCCACAGGATCTTCTCGTTCGTTCTCTGGGCCAGGAAGTCGGGGCAGCGCCCGTCGCCTCGTCCCGCCAGCCCGCCGTCGGGGTGGCAGATGAGCTGCCCTGAGGCGTGGTAGAGATCCCCGAAGATGTCGCAGCATCGCGGAGGGACGTAATACACGACTTCGCCCTTGTACTCGTAGCTGGCGACATAAGCCGGCGGATTGGCCGGAGGTTGAGCCTCGAGCTCGTGAATGAGGGCGACGATGGCGGCAGGGGTCGCGGGCTGCGCCGGGCCGGCGGAACCGCAGGCCACCGTCGCGGTAACGACCGCCACGAGCATCAGGTATTTGATGCAGCGCAAACGGTGGCGCGGCGTCTCCTGTAACGACAGCTGGCGCACGCCGTCTCTCACGGCCAGGGACGTGTCCAGATCGAACTCAGGAGACCACCCCAGGGCGCGCAGCTTCGTCGAATCGCCGACCACGAACCTTGGGGACGCGGCGCTGGCAACCTTGCGCAACGAAACGTCCTTGCCGGCGATCCTGAGCAACCTGTCCACGACGTCGGCCAGCAGCACCGGCACGCCGCTGCACACGTTGTAGACGCCGCCTGGCGGAGCGTTTTCCAGCAGCACGCGGCAGGCGGCTGCCGCGTCGCGAGCGTCCAGGTAATCCCGCCACCTTTCGAGATCGCCGACTTCGAGAACACCCGACCCTCGCCCCCCCAACTCATCTGCAAGCCGCTTGGAGATATCGCCGACTGCGGTGGCGCAGGAGACTCCCGGACCGATCAGGTTGAACGGGCGCGCATACACGACAGGCAGGCCGGCCCGCAGTGCCATCTGGCTGAGCTCGAACTGGTATAGCTTGCTGAGTCCGTATCGGCTCGACGGGCCGAGGGGGTGGTCCTCGCGAATGGGTTCGCGTTGGTCGCTCGCTGCGTACTCGGCGCTCGAACCGATGACCAGCAAGCGTTCGACATGCGCTCCATCGAGCGCCGCAATGAGGTTGGCGAGCGAGATCACGTTCGTCTCGATCAGCGCACCCAGATCAGCCTCGCCGGCCAGTCCAACTGCGTGCAGCACGAACTTCGGGCGGGCCGCCTTGAGCGCGGCGCGGACCTCGTCCGGCCTGGTCAGGTCGCACGACAGCCAGCGCAGCCCGGACGTCTGGTCCTGGGCTTCCTTGAGGTCGCGACGGGTGGTCCCATACACCTCCTTTCCGCCGGCGGCCAGCAGGCGCGCGGCGTGCCCACCGAGATTGCCACCGGCGCCTGTGACCAGGATGCGATCGCCTGTGCTCACTTCAAGAAGTGATCGCGATGCTCTTCGAACTGGGCTTGAGCCTCGGCGAAGTCCTCCTGCCGGCCGATGTCGAGCCAACGACCCTCAAACGGGTAGGCGCGAACCCTTTCGCCAGAGGTGAGAAGCAGCTTGACCAGGTCAGGCAAGTCAAGGTACTGGCCACGCTTGATGTGCTTGCTCACAGCGGGTTCCATGACGTAGATGCCCATGCTGACGAGGTAATCGAGGGTGGGTTTCTCGATGTATCGGGTGAGATAGCCGTCCTCGGTCTCGAGCACGCCGAAATCGATCTTCACAGTTCGCTTGAAGGTGGCGATCGTCATGATCGAGCCCCCATCCCGATGGTGGTTGACCAGCTCTCCGTAATCCATGTCGGTCAGGATGTCTCCGTTCATCACGATGAAGGTCTCATCCAGGCCGTCGATGTTCCCAAGCGGTCCGGCTGTTCCCAGGGGCGAAGCCTCGATCACGTACTCGATGCTGATTCCGAGGTCTGAGCCGTCGCCGAAATATGCCTTGATCAGCGAGGCCAGGTGGCCGACTGCGATCACGATCTGATCGAATCCATGACTCTTCAGCTGCTTGAGGACTATCTCCAGGATCGGCATGTCGACAATCGGCATCAGGGGCTTTGGCAGAACCGCCGTGTAGGGCGCGAGGCGGCTGCCCTTGCCGCCGGCGAGGATCACCGCCTTCATCGTCACTCAGACCGTGTACCGGGCGGGGTCGTGATCGACGGAGCGGTGCGAGAAATAGTCGATGGTCGCCCTGAGGCCGTCCTCGAAGGTCGTCGCGGAGCGCCATCCGAACAGCTCTTGAGCAAGGGTCGCGTCGGCGATCAGCTCCTCGACTTCGCTTGCGGGCGGCCGGACGCGGTCTGGATCGGCGACAACCTCCAGCTTCTTCCCCAGCGTCTTCGAAACGGCTTCGACCATCGAGCCGACAGTCTGTCCTCGCCCCGACCCGATGTTCACGACGCGGCCGAGCGCAGCGTCGCATTGGGCGATTCGGAGAAAACCATCCACGGTGTCGGTCACGAAATTCATGTCGCGGATCGGCGCCAGGCTTCCCAGCCGGATGCTGGAATCCTTCAAAGCCTGGCGGATGATGGTGGGCAGGATCGCACGCTCGGATTGCCTCGGGCCGAACGTGTTGAAGGGCCTGAGAGTCGCCACCGGCATGCCATACGTGCGCCAGAAGCTCTCAGCGAGCTTGTCGGCCCCGATCTTGGTCGCGGCGTACGGGGACTGGCCCTGCAGCGGGTGCTTCTCGTCGATCGGGGTGTAGATCGGGGTCCCGTAGACCTCGCTGGTCGAGGTCTGGATGACCCGGGCGACTTCGCCGGCGCGTGCCGCCTCGAGGACATTCAATGTGCCCAAGACATTGGCGTCGACGTACTGCCTGGGAGACTCATACGAATAAGGAATGCCGACCAGAGCACCGAGGTGAAACACGACGTCGGCGTGCTGGAACGCGCGCCGAACGCTGTCGGGATCGCGCAGGTCGCCCCAGACGAGACGGATTTGCGCGCGAACGTCGGCAGGGCACTCTTGGATCAGACCGGTCTCGGAGCGCGAGTTGTAGCGGAGGAAAGCAGTCGTTTCGGCTCCGAGTGTCACCAGATGCTCGGTCAGGTGGCTGCCGATGAAGCCCCCCGCCCCAGTCACAACGACCCGCTTCCCGCGCCAATCACCGTCGGGCTTCAGAGGCACTGGTACATCGCGGGATTGTATAGAAGTGGCGAATCCTCCCAGCTGTCTTGGAGGCCTGCTGATCAGCACCCACCAGGCTCAGCGGGACAGGTCGCGCACCTCGAAGCGGGAGGCCGTGACCGTTGACGAATGGATCGTTGCGCTGGTCACCATCAGGTCCGTAACCCAGCCCTCGTCCGTCAGCTTGGGCGACGTATCCGTGAAGTCCGCGACCTTCTGAGCGCCGGCGAAAAGTACGAGGCGGGTGGTCTGCTTGTCGGCGAGGGTCGCGCACATTCCCTCCACCGCGAGTGCCGTGCTCCCCAGTTTGGTGGTCGAAGTGCCTTGCTTCAGGACCAGCGGTTTGGTCGGGACGCCGCCGTCGCGCCGGCTCACCTGCCAGTCGCCGCCGCTCGTGACGATGAAGTCGTAGCGGAGCTCGGCAGCATCCTGCCCGCGCCAGCAGCTGACACCGTAGCCGGCGCCCGTCGGTGCATCGTCGCTTTGCGTTGCCGTGACCGAGATGGCCACCTGCTGCACCGGTTTGTCGTACGGGGAGGTTGCGAAGTGATCCAGGTTGCCCCTGGCGACGACCACGTAGCCACCTGACGTGTATGCGAATGTCGTCCCGGACGGGAGAGTCTCGGTCGTCCAGCCCGACGAGGAGTCGTGGAAATCGTCCGAGAAGACCACAGTGCCCCGATTCGCGGTCACCGCCGCCGATGCGGACAACGGTCCGGCTGGGGCGCGACGCTTGAGCGCGGCCTGACTGGCGACGACAACCCCGATCGCGATGGCGACAATCGCGACCACAGTCACAACGGCGACGATCGCGATGAACAGGCCCGCGCGCGAGCGAGGTGGCGCGGGCTCCGGAGATCCGAAATAGGGAGCAGGAATCTCGGTGGAAGATCCCGGCTGCCATGGCGCCGGCGGGTGCGGGGGCGGAGGTGGCTGATCCATGCCTAGGCTCTCTTGCGTTTCGAGGGGGCTTTCCTGGGGGCCGCTCTGCGGACGGCTTTCGCTGCGCCTTTCCTGGTGGGCCTTTTGAGGGCGATCCTCTTGACCTCGCCCTTCTTGGCGACAGGTTTCCTGGCAGCAGGTTTCTTCGCCGGCGCGCTGCTCGCCGGCTTCGCAGGAGGCGCCACCCCGTAGGGCTTCGTCGTCGCGATGTCCGCCGCGGGACGAGCCGTGACGCGAGCCTGCGCCGTGGCTCGCGCTCTCCATTTCGTCACCCAGCCCGGACCGAGCGCGCCGATGCGTGCCTTGCTCAGGTTGCTCGTCATCACCCAGGCGACGTCCTTGTCAGGAGATCGGAGCCACTTCTCCATCAACGGGCGGCCCGCCTCGGGAAGCGCAGCGGCGGCCACGCTCCAGCAATAACCCAAAGCCTGTCTCAAAACTCGAAATTCCTCGCCCCTGCGCGTGCTCGACGCGGCCAGCGACCTGGTCATGCGGTCGAGGAGACCGAGGACCCGCGTCACGTGCTCTGGCTCCTTGAGCAGGCTTGGCTCGCACAACCCCGCAGCCGCCGCGCGCTGCAAGTAGGGTCCGTCCGTCGACCACTTGTCCATCTCGGCGAGAAGTCGGGGCATACTATGCCGCCCGAGGTGCTGGAGAGCGATCGCGACCCCCTCACGCACGCGCCAGCGAGGGTCCGCCGCGAGCTCCCGCAACCACGACATCACAGGCACCGGGTCTGATACCGCCAGGTGGCCGAGGCCGGCTGTGCCGCACAGCGCAAGGAACTCGTCGCTGGAGGCTGACAGTCGCCACAACCGTTCGGGATCGGCCTCTTCGCCCACCGCTTCGACGAGCTCGAGGTTGGCCCGCGCTCCCGGCAGCCCGGAGTTCTTCTTCAGGTACGCCTCCCATTCGGGGAGCCGCCTGAGCTCGGCGCGATATTCCTCGACGCGTCCCATCGCACCGATCCTAACGGCGCGAATAACGCGACAGCACAATTAGACCAACGATGAACACCACACCCAGAGCGACGGCGGTCGCGCTCGGCATCCGGCTCGAGGTGGTGACGGTCGTATGGATGACGGTCGAGGCTGGCGTCGCGATCGTGGCAGGCCTGATGGCGAGAAGCGTGCTGCTCGCTGCGTTCGGCGTGGATTCCGTCATCGAGCTCTTGAGCGGCGTCGTGCTGCTGTGGCGACTCTCGGCGGAGTCGCGTGGCGCAGGAATGGAGAGGGTCCAGCGCCTCGAGGTTTCGACCGCGCGCATCTCCGCTGTGCTGCTCGTGCTCTTGTGCGTCTTCGTGGTCGTGACATCGCTCGTGGGCCTCGTCGCCGGTTTCAAGCCAGCCGATTCTGTTCTTGGTCTCGCGGTCGCCGGCGTGGCCGTGGTAGCGATGCCGCTGCTCGCGATCGCGAAGTCACGCGCCAACCGGGCAATCGGCAGCGCGTCGCTTCGCGCCGACATCGCGGAGACCATCACCTGTGCCTACATGGCCGGCGTCACCCTGGTTGGCGTCGGGTTGAGCATGGCGGTGGACCTATGGTGGCTGCAGTACATCTGCGCACTCGCGCTTCTGATCTGGCTGGTGCCGGAGACTCGCGAAGCGATCGAGGCAGCCAGGGGGGAAGATCGTGAGGAGGCCTTCGTTTCGTCATCCGAGCCGGTGCGAATTCTCCACGTGGTGACTGCGTTTCCACGCTACAGCGGCGACACAATCGTGCCCTGGCTGGTCGAGCTGCTGAAACGGCTGCGGACTGCTGGATACGAGGTCGAGGTTTTGACCTCGGCATATCGCGGAGGCGGAGGTCAATCCCACGATGGCATCCCAGTGCATCGCTTCAGGTATTTCTTCGCGCGATGGGAAGACCTGACACACGACGAGGCTGCCGCGGACAGGATGGGCCGTTCCGTGCTCTACCGCGTGCTGCCGCTGTTCTACGTGGCCGGCGGTCTCTGGGCCAGCCGGCGGATGGCGCGAAGCGGACGATTCGACATCATCCACGTCCACTGGCCGGTGCCCCATGTGCTGTTCGGTTGGCTTGCAAGGCGAGCGAGCCATAAGAAAGCGCGCCTCGTCACGAGCTGGTATGGAGCCGAGCTTCGTTTGGTGCAGAGCTCGATGCCATGGCTGCGCGGATTTGTGCGATGGGCGTTGCGCACCTCGGACGCGGTGGTCGCGATTTCTTCTTACACGGCCCGGGAAATCGGCCGCTTCGGGCAGGTTCCGGTGCGCGTGATCCCCTACAGCCTTGGCTTCGCGGCGGCTCAGGCGACAGGACACATTCGGGACGAGTCGTTCCGCATCTTGTTCGTCGGCCGTCTCGTCGAGCGGAAAGGCTTGAAACACCTCATCGAGGCGGTGCGACGCCTCCCTCCCGAATTGAAGGCGCGCCTCACCGTGATCGGCGAGGGTCCAGAGCGCGAGGCATTGGCGGCGCAGATCCGGAGCAGCGGCCTCGACTCCAGCGTCGACATTCGCGGCCGCGTGCCTGAGAGCGCTTTGCGAGATGCCTATGCGGAATCGGACGTGTTGGTCCTCCCTTCCATCGTGGATGCGCGCGGCGACACCGAAGGCCTGGGCGTCGTGCTCCTCGAAGCCATGAGCTACGGCGTGCCCGTTGTAGCCAGCGCCATCGGCGGGATCACCGACATCGTCGAAAACGAGGAGAGCGGTTTGCTGGTTCCGCCGGCCGACGCAGATCAGCTCGCGAACGCTCTGAAGCGACTCGCCCTCGATCCCGCACTGGCGGCACGCCTCGGCGCGGCCGGCGAACAGCGGGTGCGGACCGCGTTCGGCTGGCCCGAGATCCTGCAGAAGTGGGAGGAGTGCTACGGGGCGCTTCTCAATGGGCGAGCTGACATCGCCCCCCTAGAGGCAGGAGCTTCCATGGGACGGGGAGCGACGCCCTAGACTTTTCCGTTGCCGTGCCAAAAAGAGCGCTGATCACTGGCATAACAGGACAGGACGGCTCTTATCTCGCCGAGCTTCTGCTGGAGAAGGGTTACGAGGTACACGGCGTCGTCCGGAGATCCTCCACCATGAATCGCGGCCGGATCGACCACCTTCAGCACGCGCACCCGACCCATTCAGAAAGCTCTCGCTTTGTTCTCCACTACGGCGACATGACCGACTCGGGCGGACTCAATCGCCTGGTCAAGACCATTCGGCCGGACGAGCTCTACAACCTTGCGGCGCAAAGCCACGTGCAGATCTCTTTCGACCAGCCCGAATACACGGGCGACACCGACGGAGTCGGCACGACGCGTCTGCTCGAGGCCATCAGAACCCTTGGGCTGCCGGTTCGGTTCTATCAGGCGTCGACGTCGGAGATGTTCGGAATGTCGGCGCCGCCGCAGAGCGAAGCAACACCATTCCGACCGCGCAGTCCATACGCCATAGCCAAGCTCTACGCGCACTGGATGACCGTCAACTACCGCGAGGCACATCACCTCTATGCGTGCAGCGGAATTCTCTTCAATCACGA
The DNA here is from genome assembly GCA_005880945.1 of Chloroflexota bacterium. Lineage (GTDB taxonomy): Bacteria > Chloroflexota > Dormibacteria > Dormibacterales > Dormibacteraceae > Palsa-872. Next base: position 15,789 of record VBIU01000045.1, read on the forward strand.
ATCACCCCGGAGAGGCGAGAACTTCGTGACTCGTAAGGTCACGCGCGGTGTCGCTCAGATCCTGGCCGGAAAGCTGGACAAGTTGCGCATGGGGAACCTGGAGGCCAAGCGTGACTGGGGACACGCCCGCGACTACGTGAGAGCGATGTGGCTGATGCTTCAACAGGACGCGCCTGACGATTTCGTGATCGCCTCCGGCGTGTCCCGATCGGTGCAGAGCTTCGTCGAGGCGGCATTCGGGCTCGCCGGGCTCGACTGGACGAAATTCGTTCAAGTCGACGATGCATACATGCGTCCGGCCGACGTCGCCGAGCTGCGTGGCGATTCAAGCAAGGCGGCCGGTAAGCTGGGTTGGACACCGACGGTCACCTTCGACGAGCTGGTTCGCGAGATGCTCGAGAACGACCTCAAGCTGGAAGGTGTCGACCCCGCCAAGCACTTACGCAAACCTTCGGCGCCGGTCACTCCGTAGTCAGCGCCCGTCGACCTTCAGGATTGCACACGATGTGTGCGACCGGCAGCACGATTTGCTGTCGGCTCGGGAAGGACCTGGTGATTGCTTTGGAGGGCTTCATGCGATGGCCGTGATCGAATTCGTCCACCATCCTCACCCGCACACCGAGCAGAGGAAGCTGCAGCCGCCGCCAAAGGTGGCCGACCAGCACGTCGGCTTCAACGGCCGTGTCGGCGCAGCCATCACCCGCAGGGTCGGCACGATGTGGGCGGTCTACCTCGCCTTCGTGTTCATGGTCGCCTGGATGGTCCTCGCCGGCTTCGCCTGGGGCCCGCTGCACCACATCGATCCATACCCGTTTGCCTTCCTGCTGTTTCTGGGCAACATCGTCCAGCTCCTGCTCATGTTCGTGATCATGGTCGGCCAGCAGGTCCTCGGCGCCGCCTCCGACAAGCGCGCGGTGGTCACGTACCAGGACGCCGAGGCGATCCTTCACGAGTGCCTCCAGATGCAGGAGCACCTCACAGCGCAAGACAGGGCGCTGGGGCGGGTGCTCCACCGCCTCGAGCAGCTGGAAACCAATATGCGGAACTCCGCGGGATAATGGCCTGGGCGCAGGGAAACGCGCCGGCAGGAGGTGGAGGACCGCGCGAGCGGGGAATCGATGAGCGACCAGACTCACAACGGACAGTTGGACGGTTCGCCCGCTGACGCCGGCTCAGCTGCTGCAGGCCGTGGGCCGCAGCGGGAAAAGCGCCGGCTGATGCTCACGCAACTCCTGAACAGCCCGGTGCTCAACCCGGCGGGCGACGAGCTAGGCCGGCTCGAGGACCTCATAGTGAAGCTCGGCGAGGGCGGCTATCCGCCTGTGACGGGAGTCAAGGTTCGAATCGGCGGCCGCGACGTCTATGTCGGGATGGAGAACGTCGACAAGCTCGCACCAGGAGAGGTGCGGCTCAGCACCCACACGCTCCATACAGGCGCCTTCCAACGACGCCCTGGCGAGGTGCTTCTTGCCGCGGACGTGTTCGGCCGGCACCTGATGGACGTGGCTCGTGGCCGAATCGTCCAGGCCCACGACCTTGTTCTAGGAAGCATCGACGACGGATGGAGGCTTCTTGGCGTCGACCGCAGCCCGCGCGCGATGCTGCGGCGGCTGGTCCCACGCCGCGCGCGCCCGGACCTGCGAAGGCACGCCATCCTGGACTGGAAGGACGTCCAGCCGTTCGTCGGACACGTTCCGACCGCGAAGCTGCTGATGCCGCTGCAGCGCCTGCGGAGGTTGCATCCGGCCCAGATCGCGGACCTCGTGGAGAGCGCATCTCACGAAGAGGGCGAGGAGATCATCCATGCTGTCGAAAGCGACGTCGAGCTCACCGCTGACGTCTTCGAAGAGCTCGACACCGAGCACCAGCTCGAGTTCCTCAAGAGTCGTTCGAACGAGGAGGCCGCCAAGGTTCTCGGCCGGATGGCCCCTGACGATGCGGCCGACCTGCTGGGCGAGCTCGACAACGATCGACTGACGCCGGTGCTGAGCATGATGCCGGCTCCGCAGCAGCACAAGCTGCGCAAGCTCCTGCAGTACCACCCGACCACCGCCGGCGGGATGATGAACCCCGACTACGTGTCGGTGATGCGCGGAACGTCTGCGAGCGAGGCGATCGAGCGCGTTCGCATCGACGACAAGGCGCCGCACCAGCTCATGAGCACCGTGTTCATCACGGAGCCAGACGGCAAGTTCATCGGCAGCCTGGGTGTCGTGGACCTTCTGCGCGGCGACCCCGACTGCATGGTGGAGGACGAGCCTGGGCTCGTGGACCTGCGCGTGAGCGCCGGGGCGGACCTGGCAGACGTCACTCTGATGATGGCCGATTACAACCTCACCGCATTGGCGGTCACCGACGGCGCCTCGAACCTGATCGGAGCGATCTCTGTCGACGACATCGTGGAGGCACTCGTGCCAGAGGCTTGGCGCAACCGCGTCGAAGCGAGCAGCGGGGTCTGACCCAACGTGGCCGAGCGCGGGCCGGTGAGAGGCGACTCCCGCCCGGTCCCTACCTCGGTGGTTCCCGACGAAACCCACAGCGGCGACATCCACGGTGCTTTTGGCACCATCCGCCTGGGCGATCAGGCCCCGCGCCGAACCTGGCGGAGGCGTCTTCTGACGCTGGCCGCGATCATCGGGCCCGGCCTCATCGTGATGGTCGGAGACAACGATGCCGGCGGAGTTTCCACCTACGCCCAGGCCGGCCAGGACTTCGGCTACTCGCTGCTGTGGACCCTCGTGCTCCTGGTCCCCGTCCTGATCGTCAACCAGGAGATGGTGGTCCGGCTCGGCGCAGTGACCGGGGTCGGCCAGGCGCGGCTGATCAAGGAGAGGTTCGGCCTCTTCTGGGCCTGGTTCTCGGTCGGCGGCTTGTTCCTGCTGAACTTTCTGATCATCAGCACGGAGTTCATAGGAGTCAGCCTTGCGGGCGAGTACTTCGGATTCAAGCCCTACATCGTGGTGCCCCTGTCGGCCGTGGTTCTCATCGGCATAACAGTCACGGGAAATTTCCGCCGGTGGGAGCGTGCGATGTTCGTATTCCTGTTCGCCAGCCTCCTGGTTCTGCCGCTGGCGGCGTTCAGCCATCCAGATCCCGGCGCCGCGCTCAAAGGTTTCGTCCAACCCGGCATCCAGGGTGGCCTGACTTCCAACGCCGTCTTGCTGATCATCGCCATCGTCGGCACGACGGTGGCGCCGTGGCAGCTCTTCTTCCAGCAGTCCAACGTCATCGACAAGCGGATCACGCCGCGCTGGCTCGAATACGAGAAGGCGGACACAGCCCTCGGTGCATTGGTCGTCGTGGTCGGAGCCGCGGCGATCATGATCGCCGCGGCGGCGGCGTTCACCGGCACCACTGACTTCGGGCATTACAAGGATGGGCTCGGTATCGCGCAGGGCCTGAGCGCGCACATATCCCGGATGGTCGGGACGATATTCGCTCTCGTCCTATTTGATGCCTCGATCGTTGGCGCGTCGGCCGTAACCCTTGCGACCTCGTACGCGTTCGGTGACATGTTCGGCCTGCGACATTCACTGCACAGGGGTATTGGCGACGCAAAGCTTTTCTACGGCTCTTACGCGGCGATGGTGGCGCTGGCCGCCGGCATCGTGCTCATCCCTCACGCTCCGCTCGGCCTCATCACGACCGCTGTGCAGGCGCTCGCCGGAATCCTCTTGCCCAGCGCGACAGTATTCGTGGTCCTGCTCTGCAATGACCGCGCAGTCCTCGGGCCGTGGGTCAACAAGCCGTGGTTGAACATCGTCGCCACTCTCATCGTCAGCGTTCTTCTTCTGCTGTCGATGGTGCTCGTGATCTCGACAGTGATCCCGTCGGTGGACGTCGGCGGCCTGATGGTCGTGCTTGGAGCGGTGATGGCAGCTGGCCTTCTGGTCGGGGGAGCGTGGGTGTGGCGCGCTCAGCGAGGAGCTGCGCGGGAGCCCGAGCTCCCGCCCGCCGAGCGGGAGAGCTGGCGCATGCCCGCCCTCGCATTGCTGGAACGCCCAAAGTGGTCGATTGGGCGACGTGTCGCGATGCTGGTGATGGGCGCGTACCTGGTGCTGGCGGTGGCGCTGCTGGCCGTGAAAGCAGTGCAGCTGGCTATTGGCTGACGGGGAACGCAGCCCACCGCGGGCAGTGGGTCAAAGCGCGGAATTCTCGACTTTTCCGGCTCACGCCCCGCTCCCCTGCCCCTCTCCCCGCAGGGGAGAGGGAGTGGCCTTAACAACTTGTTTACAAAGCCATACCGGCGGTCGGACTAGAATGCACGCCCGTGCTGCTCGGTAATCGACCGGGCCACCGCGCCCGTGCTTCCCAGGGGCGCCTGAGGCCTTTACGCATCTTGACCCTGGCTGTGACTGCCATCGCCCTGTCCGTGGGGTCTGGCGGTTTCGCCTACTTCCTGCCGGCCGTCTCCGAGGCTTTCGACGCCACGGGCCAGGTGGTGGACGTGCCGTCGCCTACGCCCACTCCGACCGGCACGGTCGGCCCCACACCCTCGCCGACAACTCGCACTCCGGGGTCCTTCACGGTGCTGCTGCTCGGCTCGGACAACGACACGAAGTTCATCGGCGACCACGTGCTGACGCAGTCGATGATCATCGTGCGGGTCAACACGAACACGAAAAAGGTCGTGATGATGTCGATCCCCCGCGATCTCTGGGTCCCGCTCTCGACCGGCGGCACCGCAAAGATCGACGGCGCCTACTCGTATGGCGGACCGGGCGCCGCCATCGCCACAGTCGAGAACAACTTCGGCATTCACATCGATGACTACATCTGGATCGGCTTGGCCGGGCTCGTCCACGTGATCGACGCCATCGGAGGCATCGACGTCGTCACGAGCGCGCCCGTGCTGGACGACTTCTATCCCCATGACATCGGCAAAGGCAATCCGTACCGGTACCTGAGGGTGGCCGTGCTCGCCGGACCGCAGCACCTGGACGGCACCCATGCCCTCGAGTACGTTCGATCCCGCCACAACGACTTGCAGAGTGACTTCGGACGCTCTCAGAGGCAGCAGCAGGTCCTGCTCGCACTCAAGGCGAAGGCCGCGGAAATCTCGGCCGCGGACGTTCCTGGCTTGGCGGCGGCGATGAAGGGCCAGATCAAGACGAGCATGAGCCTCCAGCGCATCGCCACCCTTCTTCCGGTTGCTGCGAGCCTCGATATCAAAAAGATCCAGCAGATCGTCCTGCTCCCTCCGTACACGCATGGATGCGGCTGTCCGCAGGGTTACGTGATACCCGTCTGGAGTCTCATCCTGCCGCTGGTGCAGACGTACTTCCCATGATCTCGAGGTTCGTGCTGGCAGCTGGTTTGGCGCTCCTGATGGTGTTTTCCGGCATCGGCTCGTACGTGTACCTCGGGACGCGCCAGTCCAACCTGACAGCCGCGCCGCAAGAGCCAACGGCTGCGTCCCCAAGCCCAGGAGCATTCAGCCTCCCTGGGACCCTGTTCATGACGCAGTCGGGGGCGATCTACAGCCTGAGCGCCGGAAGGTTCCATCAGCTCACGACGGCGGCCGGCTGGACCCAGCTTGCGCCCTATCCGTCCTCCAATCTTCTGGCCGTCAAGCGCAGCCAGCTCTCGTCCGATGTCTATGTCGTCAATCGCCTGGGCAGAGTGCTCCGGCGGCTCACGAACAACACGGCGCCGTCGACCAACTACGACCCCAGCGCCAGGCACTGGTCGTTCTACCCGCGCCTCAGCCGCAACAACAAGACGTTGTTCATGAGCTACGACAAGCCCAAGTTCGGGTTCGACGTGCCGATGTCCATCTGGGCCGTGCCGCTGGGCGGAACCATCCAGCAGGGCCGCCTCTGGAGCATCGCGATCGATTACACCGGAGGCGACATGCAGCCCCTGCCTCTAGCTTCAGGCGCTCTTATCTACACCAAGTACCTGTACGGACCCGAGGGAAAGCTGGTCAGCCAGATCTGGATCACCAACCAGCCCGAGGTTCCTTATGGCGGAAATGTTCTTGCGCCTCCAGCAGGACTCGGCCACGGTCGGCCGCTCACGAAGCCCGAGGAGGATTGTGCCCAGCCATCGCTGTCGCCGAATGGCAAGACGATCGCCATGATCTGCACCCACGAGACACAGGTCTCCGACCTGACGCTGGCGAGCTTCAACGGATCGACCCTGGGCCCACGCCGGAGCGTGATCACCAACCAGCTCGTGGCTCAGCCGACCTGGGCGCCCGACAGTAGCGGCATCGCCTATCTCGCGCCGGCGCAGCTCGGCCAGGGCTTCCAGCTGTGGTGGCTGCCGAAAAATGCCTACGCCCCACCCGCCCCAAGCCCGGTCCCGACGCCAATCCCCACGCCTGGCGGTCCGGTTTCGAGCCCGGTTCCAACCCCTACTCCATCCCCGGCGCCGGCGGCTCCGGTCATCAAACCCGTCCAGATAACGACCAACCTGGGTTTTGACGCCACGTCCCCGATGGTCTGGATAACTTAGCGGTCCGGCCTTCGCCGCCAGACATTGCTTAGGAGCAGGTCGTGGGAGCTGCGCCTTGGGCCAGGATTGGTTCTGCGTTCGCGATGGCGGCCTGCTCGGGGGTGATCAGGTTGTGGGAGACCATCGCCGCCAGCACATAGCTGCGCCGATCTGTGGCGAGGCCCGGGTTTACAGTCGGGTCGTACAGCGACGGCGCCTGCGTGACGCCGGCGAGCAGGGCGTACTGCCCGATGGTCAGTCTGCTCAGCGGTTGGTGGAAGTAGGCGCAAGCTGCGGCGCTCACGCCGTAGCGGTTGGATCCTGTCGTGATCTCGCTCAGGTAATCGGCCATGATCCGCTTCTTCCCGATAACCCGCTCCACCTTGAGCGCCATCACCACGTCGACGATTTTGTTGAACCCCTCGTTCGAACCATCCAGGTAAACGTCCTTGACGAGCTGCTCGGTGATGGTGGAGCCGCCCTGGCAAAAGCAGCCATGTGTGGCGTCATATACGAACGCACGCGCGAGGCCGATCGTGTCCATGCCGTGGTGCGAATAGAAGCGTTCGTCCTCCGTCGCCACCACAGCGTCTGCGAGTAGTGGCGGAACCTCGTCCTCCCTCAGCAGCAGGACTCCATGCCCTTTTGTGGCTTCGAGGACGCGCTGCTGGACGTCGTCACCGGATGGGGTGGAAACCCACAACGTGACAGCGCTCGGCGTTGCCAGAACCACCAGGGCGATCAAGGTCAGCGCCAGCCTCTGGGCCGGCACCGGCAACCAGCTCATGCCCCGTGCCCCACTTGCAAGAGAACGGCACCTGGCTGAAACTCGTTACGGCTACGGGGCGTTCTCGATCGTACTTTTGTTAAGTAGCAGGTTTAGACTCAATCTAAGACAGGCTCGCTCGAGAGCCTTCGAGGCAGGAGGATCGTGACTAGATCAAGCCGGCAAACGGTCGGCGAATTGAAGGTCAGGGTGCTCGGCGCCCTGGACATTCATGGGGTCGACAAGCATGCTCTGGGCAGCCGCAAAGCACGCACCCTCATCAAGGTGCTGGCGGTGGCACGCGGCCAACCGGTGCCTGTCCCTAGGCTGGTCGATTGCCTCTGGCCCGACCGGCCCCCGGCGAGGCCATCGCAGCAGATCTCGGTCCTGGTCAGCCGCCTCCGATCGGTGCTGGGGCCGGAGCGCTTGCCGCGCTCCGACGCCGGCTATCAGCTGCTTGCGGACTGGATCGACCTCGACGTGGCGAACCACCTCGCCACGGCCGCCTCGCGAAGGCTGGCGGCGCAGAATTACGCCAGCGCCCGCCTAGCCGCCGAGGCAGCGCTGGCGCTGATGCGCGGCGAGCTCCTGGCCGACGAGCCGGACTCGCCGTGGGCCGACGAGGAGCGCGCGGCAGTGGCCAAGCTGGGCGTCGACGTCCGGCGCACTGCGGCCCGGGCTGCACTTGCCATCGGCGATTTTGCCGCTGCCCGCGAGATGAGCGAAGCTGTCGTGGCCGCGGACCCCTACGACGAGGGCGCACTGCAGGTCTTCATGGCCGCGCTTGCACACGCGGGACAACCAGGTACGGCGCTGGCGACGTTCGCCAGGGCCCGCAAACGCCTTCGTGAAGACCTGGGCGTGGATCCGTCGCCGGCAACCGATGCCGTGCACAAGGCGATCCTCCAGGGAAAGCCCATCCCTGGCCTGGTCATTGCGGTGGCCACCAACCACGGGCGAGATTCGGGCATCGCGCAGCCGGCCGCCGAGGCAGCGCCCGCAACGGGCCTTGTCGGAAGGGTGGCAGAGCTCGGGCTTCTCGATAAAGCGCTGGCCCAGGTCGCAGCGGGAGGCATCAGGCTCGCCGTCGTCGAAGGGGAGAGCGGCATCGGCAAGACGCGGCTGGTCACTCATTGGACAACGAGAATGCGGGCCGACGGCACGACGGTGTTGCTTGCCGGCTGCGCGGGCCTGGATCGGATGGTCCCGCTGCATCCGCTTGTGGCCGCGCTGGAACAGTTCGTAGAGAGCGATCGTCGCCGAGCACAGGCTCTTTTCGGTCAGCAACCGGCGTTCAGAGCGCTGCTCGAAGGACCGCGGGCTGAACCGATGCCTGCAGTCATCGCTCCCGCCCTCAACGCCGCCGTGCGCCGCCGGATGTTCGAGGTGATGCACGGCACGTTTGCTCGCATCGCATCATCGGGCAGCACTGCGCTCGTGCTCGACGATCTTCACTTCGCGGGCGAGCTGACGCGCGCCTGGGTCGACTTCGCAAGATCACGCCCCTTGGGCGTGCCCCTTCTGATTGTCGTGACGCAGCTGACCAACACCAAGCTGCCAAGCCGTGTCGACGAGAGGATCACGCTGGGACCGCTCGACCTCGCGGCGGCCAGGGAGATCGTCGGAAACAGCCGCGCGGTGGAGCTGCACGCGCTCACGGGCGGCAACCCGCTGTTCCTGCGGCAACTGGCGATCACCGATCAGAACACCGGTCTTCCGGCGACCATCAGGCAGGCGGTTGATGCCCGATGCGAGCAGCTTGGGGGAGCCGCGCGCACGCTGCGAACTGCCGCCGCCATCGCGCCGGTCATCGATCCCGACCTTCTGATGGAGGTCTTGAACCTTCATCCCGTCGACCTGTTCGCCCACCTTGAGGCCGGCGTCAGAGCACTCTTCCTCGACGAGGGCGCGGGGGCTTTCACATTCCACCACGAGCTGGTCCGCGAAGCGCTGGGGGCAGGATTGACGGGCCCATGGCGCGCCCACGTCCACCGGACGGTTGCGCGTCTGATGGAGGCGCGGCAGGGTTCCGATGCAATCCAGGTCGCGCATCACGCCCGCCTTGGAGGCGATGTCACGCAGGCCGTCTCAACCCTGATGGTCGCTGCCCGGACTTGCTTCCGACGGCGAGACTATGCCGAGGCCGAGCGCCTGCTTTCGGACGCCATCGAGCTGGAGGACAACTCCGACAGCCGCCTGCTGCGCGCGGAAGTGCGCATCACGATGGGCCAGTTCTCCCGCGCGGCAGAGGATGCCCGTGCCGCGATCGTCCGCGGGGCCGGCGCCGCCGGCATGGAGACTGCTGCATGGTGCGCCTACTACCTTGGCGACTATGCCTACGCCCTGACGCTGGCGGAAGAGGGGGCTACGCTGGCCGATTCCCCAGGCACGCGGGCGCGCTGCCTCGTGATCGCAGGTCGACTGCTGCATGCGGACGGGCAGCTGGAGGAGTCGGAGCGCAGGTACACGGATGCGCGGAAGCTTGCCGAGGAGGGCGGTCTGGCGACTCTGGCCGCCGTATGGCAGGCCGCGCTCCGGTGCGACCAGGGCCGAGCGCGCGAAGCCCTCGAGCTGCTGCGGCTGCCGGCCGTGCCCGCCGATGAGGTCGAGCAGCCTTTGATCGCACGTCACCGCCAGCTCGCCCTCGCACGGGCGCACATGATGCTGGGCGAGGTTTCCCAAGCACTTGCCGCACTCGACGAGCTCGGCGGCGATATGGTTCCGCCGGAGCACGGGCCGGATGGAGCCAACCTGCGAGCTGCGATCCTGGTCACGATGGGGGATCTGGAAGCCGCCGACGACATCAACCTCAGGGCTCTGGACGGAGCTCGTGCCGGCCACGCACGCCCACTCCAGGAGGCGAGCTTGATCGGGCTCGGAGAAAGCCGCTATGTGGCAGGCGCACGTCGCTCGGCGATGCGTTACATGGGCGACGCGGTGCGCTCTCGCGTTGGTCCTTATCCGTTTCGGTGGCAGCAGCGCGGTCGCACAAAGTTGCTGCAGGCGCGGTTGGAGCTCTCCGCCGGCAGGTTCGAGCGCGCTCTGAGCGCGGCCCGCGAGCTGCTGGCCGAATCGAAACGGTCGGGAGATGCGGTGCGCGCCGTTGCGGCGAGCCTGCTCGAGGCCGAGGTGCTGGCCGCTTCAGGCGCGGCGGTCGACGCCAAAGTGGTCGGTGATGAGCTGAAGCGTTCGGCCGATGTACTGGGCGGTGAGTCGTGGTGCTTGAGTGCGCGGCTCGCCAAGCTGACCAGCAACACGGGGTGGTCGCTGCTTTCGGAGAGGCAGCTGGAGCACCTGATTCAGGCCAGCGGCGTGCACGCCGCGAGCGTCCGCAACTTCGCGACTGCTTACAAGGAGCGCCTCGCCACCGCCGACTAGGAGATCGCCGAAGGCAAACTTTCCTCCCGCTGCGCAACGCACCGAGGCTGCAACTTTATTGCAGTACCGTGGACTATGGTCCAGCGGTGAGAGTCCCGGCCAATAAGTTCAGGCGCGGCCACCGAAGCGCGCCCAGCTCGGCATCTTGAGTGAAGCAGAGGCCCCGAACCCGGTCAATGCGATGGTGGCGCGATTCGTGGACCGCCTCGCGACCCTTTCAACCGACGAGTGGGAGTCGATCCAGCACAGGATCGCTGCGGGTGGATTCGAGCAGACGATGCTCGAGGCGAGCCGCAACGCGGCGGTGGCTCTTGCTGTGCGCGACCTGATCTCCATCGAACAGTTCGACCACCTCTACCGGCCATTTCTGGTGGCCATACCGCTTCACACGCTGCACGAGCCGACCACTCTCGACTGAGGGACTCCTGCCCAGCTACCCTTAACGCCCGTGGCTATCATCGTCGCCCCCCAACCCCAGGCGGCTGAGATCGGCCTGGAGGTCATGCGGCGGGGTGGCAACGCCGTCGATGCAGCTGTCACCTGCGCGTTTGTCCAAGGCGTCATGGATCCGCAGATGTGTGGCATCGGGGGTTGTGGCGCAATGCTCGTGCACAGCCCGCAGCGCGGCGACGCTCTCCTCGAGTTCTACTCGACCGCCGGATCACGGGCTCGAGAGGACCAGTGGGAAAAGCTCTTCATCCGAGAAGCAGCCGACCGGTACGGCTACGTGCTCGAAGGGTGGGTGAATGACGTCGGTTATCAATCCGTGGGCGTGCCGGGCACCGTTGCAGGTCTATATGAAGGGCTGTCCCGCTTTGGCACGATCTCGTGGGAGGAGGCGATCGCGCCCGCGATTCCCCTGGCGCGCGAAGGCATTGCTGTGAGCGGTTTCATGCATGGGTACTGGACGACCGACTACGGACCCGACGTCGTCCCCAACGTGCAGAGAATCCAGGCGACCCCGGCCGCGAAGGCGATCTACACTCGCGACGGAAAGCTGTTAGCCATCGGCGAGAAGCTCGTCCAGGCTGATTACGCGCGCACTCTGGAGCGTCTGGCGCAGGACGGACCGGACGCCTTCTACAAGGGCGAGATTGCCGAAGCCATAGCCGCCGATTTTGAAGCCAACGGCGGGTTCATCACCAGGGAAGACCTCTCCGGCTACCGGGTCAATGTGACCGAGCCACTCAGGGGAAGTTATCGCGGCCTGGCTGTCGCGGCCGCAGGTCCTCCCGCCGGCGGATTGACGCTGCTCCAGATGCTCAACTTCCTCGAGGGCTACGACCTGAAGGCTCACGGCTGGCCGAGCACGGAAGGGGCGCGCTTGCTGGTCGAAGCGATGGCGTGGGCGGTCGCCGATCGAGAGATACACATCGCGGATCCGCGATTCGTCGACATCCCGACCGGGACGCTGGCCGACAAGCAGTACGCGGCCAAGGCGCGCGAGGCGGTGGCCGCCGGCGCCCATGCTCACGACCGTTCGGATACGACCCATGTTTGCGTCGTCGACGACGAGGGCAACGCAGTCTCACTGACGCACACCCTCGGCTCGTCCAGCGGCGTGGTGACGCCAGGGCTCGGGTTTGGCTACAACGACTACATGAACTGCTTCGACCCCCGGCCTGGCACGCCCAACTCCGTGCGGCCTGGCAAGACGCGCGTCACGATGATGACCCCCACCATGGTCTTCGACGAGGGACGGCTGCGCGTGTGCATCGGTGCGCCGGGCGGCACGAAGATCGTCACAGGCATCCTGCAGGTGCTCGTCAACCTGATCGACCACGACATGTCGCCCGTCGAGTCGGTGAGCGCACCACGGGTCGACTTCCAGGGCGATGTCGTCCAGGCCGAGGCACGCATACCGCTCGCTGTCACCCAGGGCCTCGAGGAGCTGGGCTACACGGTGAACAGGCGGACCCTCAACTACGACTCGTACTTCGCGCGGCCCCAGGTCATCGCCGTCGACGCTGGTGGCGTCTGGCGTGGCGCCTCGGACCCGCGCAAGGACGGGGGGACCGCCTTGTCCACGCTGACGTCGTGAGATTCAAGGACCGGGTCGCGCTGGTCACCGGCGGCGGGCGCGGCATCGGCGCTGCGACCGCACAGCTCTTCGCCCGGGAGGGCGCGAAAGTCGCGGTCTCAGACCTTGACGAGGGCCCCGCCAGAGAGGTCGCCGTTCCGATCTCGGGTCTACCAATCGCATGCGACGTGAGCGATCGAGGCCAGGTCGAGCGGATGGTCGAACGGACGGTGAAGGAGCTTGGCCGCCTCGACATCCTCGTCACATGCGCAGGCGTCATTCGCGACAACCTGCTGTTCAAGATGACTGACGAGGACTGGGACACCGTCATCGATACTCATCTCAAAGGCACGTTCCTGTGCGCGCGCGAAGCACAGAAGCACATGGTCGAGCAGAAGTACGGAAAGATGGTCTTTCTGTCTTCGACGTCGGCGCTGGGCAATCGGGGCCAGGCCAACTACTCCGCCGCGAAGGCGGGGCTGCAAGGGATGGCGCGCACGCTTGCGATCGAGCTCGGATCCTTCAATGTCAACGTCAACACCGTGGCCCCGGGTTTCGTGGAAACCCGGATGACGCGCGCCACGGCCGAGCGCATGGGGGTCGACTACGAGGCGTTCAAGCTGGGCGCTGCTTCGCAGATTCCGCTCCGCCGTGTTGGCCAGCCCGAGGACATCGCCAGCGTGATCGCGTTCCTCTGCAGCGACGAATCCAGCTTCGTGTCAGGGCAGACCGTCTACGTTCGAGGAGGTCCCTAGCAACCCGGATAGACGCTCGCTCGAGCACGCCTTGGCTATCTGGGAGGAAACGGTCGGACTCCTCCCCATTCATGGGGAGGTCGGCTCCGCCGGCGAAGCCGGCGCAGGCGGGTGGGGGCGCTACGACTAGATCCAGTCGCTACGCGAGGAGCGCTTCTCCCAGATTGAGCCGGTCGGCTCTGCCGGCGAAGCTGGCGCAGGCGGGTGGGGACGCTACGACTAGATCTAGTCGCTACGCGAGGAGCGCTTCCGCTTCGCGCGCAATCCGCATCACCAGCTCGCCCGCCGGCACGATGTCGTGGATCAGCCCCGCCGACTCGCCCGCAAGCACGAAATCGCCTGCTTCCATCGCCGCCTCGAGGGAGGGTCGGATCTGGTCGGCGGCCAGCGCCCAGTCCTGCTGGCGTTGCGCCCATCGGTCGAGCAGTGGGTTGCGGATAGACCGCACCAGGGCACCGGGCCACCGAAGGCCGAGCACGTCGTCGAAGAACTTGCTGGCGACGGTCTGGCTCCCAAGAGCGTTGAGGATCACGTCCTTGGAGTGCCCGCGGCCCCTGGCCTCCGGTGTAGCGAGGAAGCGGGTGCCGAAGAGCGCACCCTGCGCGCCGAGCATCATGGCGGCGGCGAGGCCACGCCCATCCGCGATCCCGCCTGCCGCCAGGACGGGCACTGCGTTGACGACGTCGACCACCTGTGGCACCAGCGGCAGCGTCGACATGCCGCCGACATGGCCGCCGCCCTCGTTGCCCTGGGCCACTATCACGTCGGCTCCGTCTGAGGCCACCTGGCCGGCTTCCTCAGGCGTGTTCACCTGGTGGACCACCTTGATGCCTGTCTCGCGAGCTCTGCGCACGTACTCTCTGGACCGTCCCCACGAAAGGGAGAGGACGGGAACCTTGAGCTCAAGGGTCACGTCGATCTCCTCGGGCGCGACCTGCGAGACCACGTGGTTTACCCCGAAGGGTCGCGCCGTGAGAGCGCGCACCTTTTGGATCTCCTCTCGGAGCTCGTCGGCCGAGCGGCCGAGCCCCCCGATGATGCCCAGTCCGCCAGCGTTGCTCACCGCCGCGACCAGCTCGGGTGTCGTGTAGCTGCTCATGCCGGCTTGAAGGATCGGCAGCTCGATGCCGAGGAGATCGCAGACGGGCGTGTGGAGCCGGCTCAGTCGACGTACCCGACGCCGGGCGTCTGCCAACGCCACCGTTGACTGTTCTTCATTCGGGACAAGGATAGGCGGCATCTACAGGCACACCGCGGGCCCTCCCTCCACCTTTGCGCCGGCTCCCTCCCCCGACCTGCGCAACCTGCGACGAGGCTATCGATAGCGCTCGGCAGCCACAACCCTGCCTGTTAAGGCATGCAGCGGTCGATGATGCGCGCGCGCGTCAATCTATATGCGACCGGCGAAAGTATTTACCGAATGCAGCCGCGATCGGCCCGGTGCAACGTCGCGCCGAGTGATCTTGCCAGAACCTGCAGGTCCTGGGGAAGACTGCAAGGTCGACAGTGGGATTCCGTTGCATAACCTGTGAACAAGCCCCTCCCGCGGTGCAAACAGGCCTCGGGAGGCCTTTCGAGGCGGCGAACTGTTGTTCGCCAAGCGCTCCTCCAAGCCCGCCGGACGCGTATTCGGGTTGAGTTCAGCGTCGCGCCCCCCGCAAGCCCTTCCCCGGCCCGGACCCATGGCTTTGCAGGGTTGACGCGCTTGGCGGGGGTCTGATACGGTGACGCGCGTCTTGGGGGATTCGTCCGGAGTGGACGGGTTCGCGTCTTTTAGGGGTAAGTATTTGAGAATCCATCGATATTTGAATCATGCTGTCGTGCTTGCGATAGCAGTCGCGATATCGGGATACGCGTCGATGGATCGTCATTTCCAGTCCTCGTTCACCTCTCGGCTCGGCGCTGTCAATGCCGAGGCGGTGGTCAGCGGGGAGGGCGGCACGGTTGGTGACGTTTCCCTGGGCCGCTACAGCACGATCATCAAGCCGGTAGCCATACCGCTCTCGGCGCCGATCAGCCACACCGCCTTCACCTATACCGTCGCGTCGGGTGAGAACCTCAAGCAGATCGCCGCCAAGTTCCACGTCACGGTGAGCCAGATCCGCTGGTCCAACACGAACCTCATATCGAGCGACGTGGTCGCGACGGGTGACCAGATCGTGATCCCGCCAGTCCCGGGGATCGTGGTCACCGCAAAGGGGAGCGACACGCTCGAGAGCCTGGCCCTGAAATACCAGTCCGACGCTCAGACCATTCTCGACTTCAATCGCCTTCGCAGCTCACAGCTGGCCCCGGGGACCGTCCTCGTGATCCCTGGCGGCGTCGGCGGCGCCTTCCCGCCACCCCCGACGCTGTGGCAGCAGCTCATCCAGCCCGGAACGGGCGCCGCGTTCAACTCGATCATCCTTGGCTGCTGCCTTGGGCCGTACCCGGCCACCGGCTTCCCGGTTGGGTGGTGCACCTACTACGTGGCCACCAAGCGGAACGTGACGTGGCGTGGCGACGCAGGCTTCTGGTATCAGAACGCCGCGGCCGCGGGCTACCCCGTCGGTTCGAAGCCGAAGGTCGGCGCGATCATGGTCACCTGGGAGAGCTACCTGGGCCACGTGGCGTACGTCGAAGCGGTCAACGCCGACGGCTCGTGGACGGTTACCGAGATGAACTACGTGGCGTTCGACGTGATCAGCCAGCGCACCATCAAGCCCGGCCAGCTCGGCAGCCGCTTGGTCGGGTTCATCTACTAGAGGGAGCCTTCTAGCCGGCCGCCGGAATCGCCTCCACGGGCCGCTTCGCCCAATCGTCCTCCATGGCCTTGGTATCGGGCTTGACCGAGCGCAAGCCGGTGGCCGCGATGATCGCGGCCACGATCAGAAGGGTCGGTGAAGTTATCAACAGCGCCGTCTGGAGGCTGCCGACGCGATCCGAGATGAAGCCGACGTCGAACGTCGAATGCGAGTCACCGAACACGTGGGAGACGAAGAGCAGCATGGTCACGCAGCTCGCGCGGAGCGCGGGCGAGACCACGTTCTGTGACACCGCGGTGAACGGGCCCGCGTGCAGGTACAGGGCAACCACCGTGATCAGAAAGGCTGGAATGAAGATCGGGATCGGCCCGACGCTCATCGGCGCGACGAGCGCGATGACGATGAACACCGCGCCGATCAGGAATCCGACGATGCCGACCCGGAGGTAGGCCGACGGAGTTGTGCGCGCCCACCGGTCGGCGATCCACCCTCCG
>VBIU01000117.1 GCA_005880945.1 Chloroflexota bacterium
ACATGGTGAGCGAGTCGCCGTAGGCGTGGCCGTCGGTCTGTGAGATCGGCTTGCCGGTCGTCTTCAGCTTGGCGGCAGCGGCGGTGAGCTCGTCCCAGGTCGTCGGGAAGTTGCTGACGCCCGCCTGCTGGAAGTAGTCGGTGCGGTAGGTCCAGGCGTTGGGTACGACCGTATAGGGGATCGCCCGCCAGGTGCCCTTGACCTTGCAGAAGGCTTCGTTGACTGGATCCGGCTTGCCCAGCTTGTTGATCAGGATGTTGACGTCGTTGGTCACGTCCAGGCAGGCGTCGGTGTAGAGCTGCGGCCAGCCGTATTGCATCTGGATGATGTCTGGTCCGGCGCCGGCCTCCACCGCGGCAGCGGTCTTGGGCTGCAGCTGGTCACCGGTGACCGTCTCGATCGCCACTGTCACCCCATTGGCGGCACCCCATTCGGCAGCTTGGCGTTTGAACTCGGCGTCGGCCGGCTTGACGAAGCTGGTCCACTGGAGCAACCGGATGGAGGCGCCCTTGCGCGGCTTGGGGATGGCAGCCGAGGTCGAACCAGACTGAGTGCCGCAGGAGATGATGACCTCGGGGAAGGCGAGTGTGGCTGCGGCCACCCCCGCTGTCTTGAGGAAGTCTCGACGAGACCAGCCTGGCATGGCCCTCTTGCCTTTCGTCATCGCAGGAACCCCCCTGACTGATTCGATGCAGGAAATCCAATCTTAACGCCCGTCGGGTGCAGCGGACCTTCAGCGCCGGCGCGCTCAATGGCGGCGACGACCGTGGCGGGCGACAATGGCAGCTCGTTGAGCTGAATTTTGAGCGGAGATAGGGCGTCGATTATGGCGTTGGCGATTGCCGCCGGCGGGGAAATCGGCCCGGATTCGCCGACGCCCTTGACACCGAGCGGGTTGCGCTCCGACGGCGTCCCCTCGAGGTGCTCCTGGACGATTTCCGGCACCTCGGCGGAGGTCGGCAAGAGGTAATCGAGGAAGGTGGTGGCCCGGGGCTGGCCGGACTCGTCATAGATGACGTGCTCATAGAGGGTGGCGCCGATGCCCTGGACCAGGCCGCCCTCGATCTGGCCCTCAACGATCAGCGGGTTGATGACCCGGCCGCAGTCGTGAAGCATGACAACCTTCCTCACGTCGACGACGCCGGTTTCTGGGTCGACATCGACGACTGCCCCGACCACGCCGAAGCCCCAGGTCACCGTGGGCGGGACCCAGTAGAAACTTTCTGACGTGCCAGGGTCCATGCCCTCCGGCAGCCGAGCGCCGGGCCCTGGGCTCGCTGCGCGATATACCTCTTTGAAGCTCACGCCGCGGCTCGGCACGCCACGGACGCGCACCCGTCCGGCGCCGACCTCGAGATCTTCCGGCGCCATCTCCAACATCTCGCCGGCTATCGCCTTGATCCGCTTCAAGAGCCGGTTCGAGCTCTCGATGATGGCCGCGCCGGCGGTAACCACTGAGCGAGAGGCGAACGTCCCCACCCCGTACGGCAGGAGCGCAGTGTCGCCGGCCCTGAACACAACTTCTTCCGGGGTGATGCCGAAGGCATCGGCGACGACCTGCGACATCGTGGTGTCCAGGCCCTGCCCGTGGGGCGCGCACCCGGAGTAGACGACCACGTGGCCCTGGGCGTCGACGTGAACCTGTCCGCTTTCGAATGGGCCCACCCCCGTTCCTTCGACGTATGTGCCCAGGCCGATCCCGCGGTGGACACCCTGGGCACGCAACTGCGCCTGGGTGCGCCGGTGCTCCGCGTACCCGATCAGCTCCAGTAGCCGCTCGAAGGCGGCTGGAAAGCCGCTTGCGTCATAAACGACCTCGTGGCCGTCCCGATACGGCATGCCCATGCGGTACGGCTGCTCTTCGTCCGCGATCAAGTTGCGCATGATGACCTCGGCTGGATCGAGGCTCAGCTCCTGGGCCACCGCGTTGATGACCCGGTCCATGACAAACGCCGCCTCCGGGCGTCCCGCACCGCGGTAGGGCAAGTTGAACATCTTGTGCGTCAGGACGCATTCGGCGTCGATCGAGAAGTTCGCGATCCGGTACATGCTCCGGAAGTGCGAGGCCACGTTGTAGGCACTGCTCAGTGGGTAGGGACAGGCCACGCCAGAGTCGAGCACGAAGCGGTCGCGGATGGCGGTGATGTGTCCTTCACTGTCGAAGGCCGCCTCGACATTGTGAAGCTGGTCGCGGGCGTGGCCACTGGCGATCATGTTCTCCACCCGGTCCTCAACCCACCGCACCGGGCGATGGAGCACACGGCTGATGTAGGTGACCAGCACCTCCTCCGGGTAGACGTTGACCTTCTGCCCGAAGCCGCCCCCCATGTGCGGGATCTGTACCCGGATCTGCCGCTGGGGCACGCCGATGGCGCCCGCTATCGAGTTGCGCACTGCCCACGGGATCTGGGTCGAGCTCCAGACCGTGGTCTCCTCGCCCACTGTGCTCGCAAGCACTCCGCGGGTCTCCATCGGCGCCGCCATGACGCGCTGGCTGCGGATCTTCATCGCCAGCCTGTGCTCAGCGCCGTCCAGCGCGGCGTCGGCGTCTCCGACCCGGATACGGTAGCGGGCCTGGACGTTGTTGGGCACGTTGTCGAACACGATCGGCGCGCCGGGCAGCCGCGCCTGCTCGGGGTCGAGCGCTGCCCGCAGCTCGTCGTAGTCGATGCGCACCAACTCGGCCGCATCCTCAGCGTGGTAGCGGCTGTCGGCGACCACGGCTGCTACTGCCTGTCCGACATGGCGGACCTCCGCGTCAGCGAGGATCTCGATCGTGGCTGGGTGAATCTCCGGCGCGGCGGTCTCCAGCCCGGGCGGCGCCGCCTCCTGGTCGAGCACAAGGGCGTGCACCTGGTCGCGGATGTCCGGGCCTGTGTAGATCGCGACCACACCCTCGGCGGACAGGGCCTCCGCGGTATCAATGTTGAGGATGCGGGCGTGCGCGAGAGGGCTTCGCACAAAGGCCACTTCGAGTGTGCCGGGCAGGTTGAAGTCGGGCACATAAGTGCCGGTGCCGGTGACCAGCGGCAGATCTTCTTTGCGCGCTACGCGCTGGCCGACCCAGGTCATGAGCGCGCCGCTTCCGGCTCTGCCATCAGCTCCGCCGCGCGTTCGACGGCCGCGAAGATCTTCACGTAGCCGGTGCAGCGGCAGATGTTGCCGCTGAGGTCTTTTCGCATCGCCTGCCGGTCCGGACGCGGGTTCTCGCGCAGGTACTCGTGCGCGGAGAGGATGAACCCAGGGGTGCAGAAACCGCACTGCAGGCCGTGCATCTCGCTGAACGCGCGCATGAGCGGGTGCGGGTTTTCGGGCGTACCCAGGCCCTCGATCGTGGTCACCTCGTGGCCCTGCCCCTGCACCGCCAACATCAGGCAGGAGCGGGCGGTGGCGCCGTCGAGCAGCACCGTACAGGCGCCGCAGACGCCATGCTCGCAGCCGAGGTGGGTGCCGGTCAGGCCGAGATGGCCGCGCAAGAAGTCCGCCAGCGTGGTGCGAGGTTCGCACCGCGCCGAGCGTTCACGGCCGTTGACGGTCAGCCTGACCTCGACCTCTTTCACCGGCCTGCCTTCCGAGCGCGCTGCTCCGCGAGGTGCAGCGCCCGCCGGGCCAGCGTCTCCGCGAGCTTGCGGCGGTAGCCGGCCGGCGCGTGGACGTCGTCGACGGGGTGCACGTCGGCGGCGGCCGCAGCCGGGTCGGGTGTGGCTCGGACCGGCACGCTGTCGAAGCCGCCCAGTGCCAGCCGGGCTGCGGTCACGCTACCGTCGGCAGCCAGCTCCACGACGGCGGCCGCCGCGCCCAGCGCAAAGTCGCCATGCCGCCGCGCCACTTCGATGAAGGCGCTGCCGGCACCGGCCGGCGGCAGCGGGAAGCGGGCCTCGACCACCAGCTCGCCTGGCCGCAGGTCGGTGGCAAAGAGTCCCTTGAAGAAATCCTGAGCCGCGATCGAACGCCGGCCGGCGACGCCTTCCACCTCTAATGTGGCGTCGAGCAGGACCGCGAGCACCGGCCACTCCGCCGAGGGGTCCGCATGGGCCAGGCTCCCAACCACGGTCCCTCGGTTGCGAATCCCGATGTGGCCGATCAGCGGTATAGCGTCGGCGATCGCCGCGCAGCGGGCGAGCACTTCCTGGTCGCGCTCGATCTCGCGCTGGCGGCAGAGCGCGCCAATCACCAGCGTTTCATCATCCAGCCGGTGATAGGCGAGCGCCGTTATGCGGTTGAGGTCGACGATCGCCTCGGGGCGCGCCAGCCGGAGGTTGAGCATGGGCATCAGGCTCTGGCCGCCGGCCAGGAGCCGCCCGTGCTCGCCCAGCGCCGCCAGCAGACGGACCGCCTCGCCCAGATCGGTCGGAGCGTGGTATTCGAATGGCGCAGGCTTCATCGCATCGCCTTCTGCGCACGCACGAGGTCCGTGATCGGCGGCGTGCGGTCGGCGCGGCGCATTCGGGCGCTCAGCTGAGGAGAGGCGCCGAATGCCCAGATGATGCGCGCCCGCACCCCGCTCATAGAGTTGGGCCAGTACTTGGTCAGCCGGTCGTAGTGGCGCGCCCACGCCTGGGTCGCCTCGGTCGTCGGCCGCACGGCGCGCTCCCAGGCGACGAGCGCCGCCGGCACGTCCTTGATCCTCTCGAGGAAGGTCACGAGTGAGCGGGCGTTGGACATGGCCAGATTGCTGCCCTGCCCCAGCGTCGGCGGCAGGGCATGCGCGGCGTCGCCCAGCAGCGCCACGTTGCCTCTCGACCAGGCGTGCGCCTGCACCCAGCTGTAGTAAGCCTTGTAGGCCTCCGATCGGTGGAGCAGCTCGAAGACTTCTCGCAGTTTGGGGAAGTGGTCGCTCCACGATTCAACGTTGATCGGGGCTTCGGAGCCAGGGCTGTCGCTCTCCGGGCAGGCCATATAGCAGTACGTGTAATCGGGCCCGCAGGCGGCCAGCGCGATCCGGCGGCGCCGCGACCAGTATTCGGTCGACATCGGCTCCGGCGTCAGCCTGCGCCCGGGCAACAGGAAGCGGATCGAGGTCGTAGGCAGGCGCCGCTCCAGGCGAGTCAGGGCCAGCGCGCTGCGGACGGCGGAGCGATGGCCATCCGCGCCGATGACAAGGTCTGCTCGGTGGTCGCGCCCGTCCTCGCCGACCAACACGCCGTCTGGGTGCGCGGACTTGATGGCCGAACCGGTGACGATCTCGACCCCAGCCCGACTGGCGGCGCCATGCAGGACCTCGATCGGCTCCTGGCGCGGGAAGCTCCATCGTCGAGTGTTGGGCCCGGAGAGGTCGCGCTCCTGCATGACGCGGCCACGATGGTCGACCATGCGGTCGCGAAGCAGACGTTCGCCTTTGGGCGCCAGCTCCTCCATCAATCCAGCTTCCTCCAGCACCAAAAGGCCGTTGTTGTGCAGAAAGATCCCGGCGCCGATCTCGCGCACGGCGTCCGAACGCTCGTGCACGGTCACAGTCCAGCCGCGCTGGGCCAGCAACATGGCCATCGTCAGCCCGGCGTAGCCGGCCCCAGCGATCTCCGCGTGCTTGCTGCCTGTCACAACGCCACGCGCTAGATCTCGTCCGGTCGTTCCACCGATGCCAATGCTGCCACGGCGCTCTGCTCGAAGGGGCGCATCAAAGCGTCGGCCGCCTCCTCACTTAGGGCGGTCCCGATCCTGTGGATGCTTCGCGGTGGTCCACTACTCGTTTGGCTTTGCCTTCGCTGCGGGGAAGGACACCCGGTCGCAGCACCTTTGCGGTGACGGTGAGTCCGATGGAGTCGCGGATTCGATCGCGAATCTCCTGCTCCAGCCTTTGTTCGTCCGCTGTGTCAGCTTCCAGACGGACCTCCAGCGTGTCGAGTGAATGGGCCTGGCGGTCGACGACCAGGATGTACTGGCCATTGAAGCCTGCAAAGCCGGCCAAGAGCTCCTCGAACTGGCTTGGAAAGACGTTTTCTCCGCGTACGACGAGCATGTCATCGGTGCGACCCTGGATCCGGAGGAAGCGTCGGTAAGGGCTGCCACAGGCGCAAGGCTCGGAGGTGAGCACGGTCCGATCTCTTGTGCGGTAGCGCAGCACCGGTGACGCCTCACGACGGAGGCTTGTCAGCACCAACTCACCTGGCCGCCCTTCCTGAAGTGGCGTCCCGGTATCTGGGTCCACGACCTCCGCATAGAAGTGGTCTTCGAAAATGTGCAAGCCATGATGCCGGCTGCACTCGGCAGCCACACCGGGGCCTCCCAACTCCGTCAGCCCATAGATGTCGAAGGCTTCCAGGCCGAGGTGCGTTTCAATCTGGCCTCGCAAGCCATCGCTCCAGGGCTCCGCGCCGAAAATCCCGACGCGAAGCCGGACGCCCTCACGACCTTCCAACCCACGAAGAGCTTCGGCCAGAACCAGCGCGTATGAAGGCGTGCAGCACAGCACCGTGGTGCCGAGGTCACGCATCAGCATGACCTGGCGCTGGGTCACCCCCGAGCTGGTCGGGACGACAGTTGCTCCAACCGCCTCGGCGCCGAGGTGCAGTCCCATCCCACCGGTGAAGAGGCCGTAGCCGTAAGCGTTCTGAACCACGTCACGTGATGTGACGCCGGCGTACTCCATGACGCGACCCATGCATTGCGCCCAGAGCTCGAGGTCGTGACGCGTGTAGCCAGTCACGACAGGCCTGCCGGTCGTCCCACTCGACATGTGCAGGCGCACGACTTCTTCCCGCGGCACGGCGAATAGCCCGAACGGGTAGTTCGCCCGAAAATCCTCCTTCGTGGTGA
>VBIU01000032.1 GCA_005880945.1 Chloroflexota bacterium
CTGCCTCTTCGGTAAGCATCACCGGGATGCCGTCGACGATCGGATAGAGGACTTTGCAACGCGGACAGCGAAGCTTGTCCGGCTCTTTGAGCTCGACCTTGGTGTGGCATTTCGGGCACGCCAGGATTTCAAGGAGTTGTTGGGAGATCACGCGCGCATGGTAGTACGGTTGGCGCCATGATTCTGCGCCGGCTGTATCTGTACCTCGTCAGCGCCGCCGCTCTCGCGACGCTGGCAACTGGCTTGTCGTCTCTCGGCTCGACGATTTTGCTGTTCGCCTTCAACGATCCGTCCAAGGAATACAGCCGGACGTCCCTTGCCATCGCCACGGCAACGACACTGGTCGCATTGCCGGTCTGGGGCGTCCACTTTTGGTTCGCCCGCCGCTTCGCACACCGAGACCCGGCGGACCGGGCGTCTGCCATCCGTCGCCTGTACGTCTACTGGGCATGCCTGGTGATGTCGATCGGCGCGGCGATCGCCCTGAACAACGCTCTCGGAAATCTGTTCCGACCCGTGATCGATTGCAGCCTGACCGGGACCGCGGTCGGCAGGCCATTCGACTGCGGCACGAACGGCAACTGGCTGGCGACAAGCCAGGCCGCGTGGATCACAGTGGTCTTGCTCGCGTTCTGGGCACTGCACTACCGAATCGCAGCGCGCGACCGCGCCGCGGTGGGCGAGCACGGGCGCTCGGCCTCACTCCGCCGCTGGTACATGTACCCGGTCCTCCTTATCGGGTTGCTGATGATGTTGAGTGGCACGAGCAGCGTCATCGAGCTCGGCTGGCTGAGGATCTTGGGCAGCTCGCTCGGGACCGACCAGTACCGCTTCGTCGGCGACGCCGCGGCCCTGATGCTGGCGGGCGCCGTCCTGTGGGGATTCCACGCTCGAGTCCTCGCCCTGCGTTTCGTCGAGGACGACAGGAAGTCGACGCTGCGCGCCCTCGAGGGGTTCATCGCGGTGGCCGTGTCGATCGTCGTGGCCCTTATCGGCGCCGGCCAGATCCTGTATTACGCGCTGGCACGCGCGCTCGGCGTCAGCAACCCGGGCCATGTGCAAGGGGACGTCCTCGCCGCCCTCGCGCAGCCGGCCTCGTTGCTGCTCGTGTACGGCATTGCGTGGTACTTGATCCGGCGCCGCCTCGCGAGGGACACCGGAACACACGAGGCAGAGCGTCAGGCCGGCATCCGCCGCCTGTACACCAACCTGGCGGCGCTCGTATCGATGGCGGCACTGGCGGTCGGCGCGGCCGGCGTCCTGTGGTTCCTGGCCGAGCAGGCGGAAGCACCCCTCATCGGCGTGACGGCCACGGACTGGAAGGACCCGATCAGCCAGTGGATCACCCTGCTGGTGGTCGGCGCGGCGGTCTGGTTCGCGCACTGGCGCCACGCCCCCTGGGCGGGAGACCGCCTTTCGTTGAGCCGCAGGCTCTACGTGTGGGCGGCGCTCCTCGCAAGCGTGTTGGCGGTCCTTGGATCGGGCATCGCGCTGCTGAACGTGGTCCTCCAGCAGGTGTTCAGCGCCAACCCGCGACTCGACAACCCCGACAACCTCGACTTCGGACACTACCTCGCCGTACTGGTGGTGGCGGTGGTCGTCGGGTTCTATCACTGGCGAGTGCTGCGGGGGGACGCGGCGTCAAGACCTGCCAAGCACGAGCCGGCGGCGGCGCCACCCGTCGCGCCCATGGCAGGCGTCGCTGCCACGACCACCGTGACCGCGGCGACGGTCGTTGCCGAGCCACATGGCAAGCGCTACATCCTCTCCATCGTCGACGCGAGCGAGGACGACGTCCACCAGGCCCTGGCCAACTTACCGCCCGCGGCCAGCTACCACCTGACGCCTTCGGAGTAGTCCTTCCCGCTCCGCGGGGAGGTGGTGGGCGAAGCCCGCCGGTGGGGAAGCCAGCCGAGGTACGACCGTTGCCGCCGGACGCCAGAATTGACATGCATGGATGCCCAGAGCGTCCTCACCACGACCCGCTCGGTTCGCAAGCGACTCGACCTCCAGCGCCCGGTGCCCCGCGAGCTGCTTCTCGAGTGCCTGGAGGTCGCGGTCCAGGCTCCGACCGGCTCCAACAGCCAGGGCTGGCAGTTCGTGATCGTCACAGACCCCGACAAGAAGCGCGTCATCGGCGACCTGTATCGCGAATCGTGGACAGCGTACGCGGCCAACCGCGGCCCCAGGTACGAACGGGACGATCCACGGCGAGCCCAGCTGCCACGCGTCGCGACCTCGGCACAGTACCTGGCCGACCACATGCACGAGGTCCCCGCCCTGGTCATCCCGTGCATCGAAGGAAGGGTGGACAGGCCGGGCGTCTCGAACCTGGAGATCGCCGGCCTCTACGGCTCGATCCTTCCGGCCGCGTGGAGCTTCCTGCTGGCCGCGCGCGACCGGGGCCTCGTCGGTGCCTGGACAACCCTCCACCTCAAGTACGAGCGCGAGGTGGCGGACTTGCTGGGCATCCCGTACGAGCGCTACACGCAAGCAGCCCTCCTCACCATCGGGTTCAGCACGGGAGGCGAGTTCAAGCCGGCTGAGCGAATCCCGCTGGAGAGCATCGTCCACTGGGAGAGGTGGTGAGCCAGGCCCTGCTCGACCTGGTCGACTGGCGGCGGCGCGTCGGCGACCTTTACCGCATCAAGGGTGGGGACGCTGTCGAGCGGTTCAGACGCGGCCGCGACGAGCTGTTCAGGACGCACCCGCAGTCTCCGATCGAGCCGGCGGAGCGCGCGTCGTTCCCCGGCCTTCAGTACTTTCCCTATGACCCCGCTGCTCGCGTGCATGCCCGGCTCGAGGCGGGCGATGGCGCCGACCTCCTTATCGACACCGGGGGCGATGACGGTGCGGTTCGCTATCGGCGCGCCGGGCGGCTGGCCTTCGAGCTGGGCGGCGAATCGTGCCGCCTCACAGTGCTCAGCCTCGTCCAGTACGCGGGTGGGCTTTTCGTCCCTTTCCGCGACGCGACCTCAGGGCAGGAGACGTACGGGGGTGGTCGCTACCTGTTCGACACCGCCAAGGACACCGACGGGCTCGTCCTGGAGGTCACGCCCGGCTCGCTGGAGGTCGTCATCGACTTCAACTACGCGTACAACGCGTCGTGTGCCTACAGCCCACGCTGGGCATGCCCCCTCGCCCCGCCCGAGAACTTCTTGAAGGTGGCGGTCAGAGCCGGGGAGCTCGTGTACAAGGCGCCGGCGCCAGCCGTAACCGACCGCGGCAGCGCCGCGTTGCCCACCTCATGAAGGTTGGAACCGTCATCTGGGTGGCCGTGGCATTCGTCTTTCTTATCTATGGCACTGTCGCGGTGTTCGAGGCCTTCGACCGCGTCTCGCACTCGAACAGCGACACGATCCGGCCGTTCGTCATCACCATGGCCCCTGTCTGGGCACTCGCCATCGCCGCGGCCACGGTCCTCTTGAGAAAGCGTCCCGACTGAGCAGCCGCCGGCGGAGCCCATAGATAGAATTTGGGCAGACGGCCATGGCCATAGACGAATCGAGTAACGGCAAGGCCCGCGGAATCCAGCTGGTCCAGGTCGAGGGCTTCCTCGAGGTGGCGCGCCGCGGCAGCGTGAGCCGCGCCGCCGAGGCGCTGTTCGTGACTCAACCCACTCTGACGGCTCGTCTACACAGCCTCGAGCGCGAGCTCGGCGCCGCCCTCTTCGTGCGCACCCCGCACGGCATGCGACTGACCGACGCCGGTCGCGCCTGGGTCCCTTACGCCGAGCGCGCGCTTCGGGCGCTCGTCGACGGTCGCGATGTCCTGGAGCAGGTCAAATCGGCCTCGGCCGGCCACCTGATGATCGGCGCCGCCCCGGCGGTGAGCACGTACATCCTGCCCGGTCTCCTGGAGAAGTTCGTGGCCGCTCATCCGCGCGTGGAGGTATCGGTGCGCACCGGGCACTCAGAAGATGTCGTCGACCTCGTGCTCCGTGATGAGGTGCAGATCGGGCTTGGGCGGGCGATTCGGCACCCCGACCTCGAGCTTCGGCCCTTTCATACCGAGGAGCTCGTGCTCGTGTGCGCGCCGGACCACAGCTTCACCAAACGGCGGAGCGTGGCCATGGAGGACGTCGCGAACGAGAAGCTGATCATGTTCGATCTCACGTCCAGCTATTACGAGATAACGCAGGCGGCTTTCCTTTCAGCGGGCGTGAAGCTGAGGGGCCTCATGGAGCTGGACTCGATCGAGGCCGCCAAGAAGATGGTGGAGCGCGGCCTCGGCGTTGCCCTGCTTCCGCGCACCGCCGTTGCGCGCGAGGTGGAAGGCAAGACGCTGCGCTTGGTGCGGATGAAAGACGCGCCGCCGATGTATCAGTCGATAGTCGCGTATCGGCGCACAGACGCCGGCAAGCCGGCGGGCATAGTGGGGGCGTTCTTGACCCTTCTCACCGCTACCGGTTGATGCCTGTGAGACCCATATAGGCGTTTTTTATCAGAAGTATCCAATCTATCAATTGGACGAATATCACCACTCTCGCTACCTTCGGCGTTATGGAAGCGATGGACGGTACTGATCAGACGCAGGAGCTCGAGACGGAGCCTTCAGCACACGAATGCGAATGCCCCGAACCGTGCAATTGCGATCACGAAAACGAATAGCGCGAGTAACAAAGCTCAATGAAGGAGTCGCCAGTGCGATCAATAGGGCCCATCCATACCGCCGCGCCAGCGCGCCAGCTTGATTCCACGCCCCTGCTCCCGGATGGTTTCAAAGTGCCCGCGTCGCGCAACGAGGATCCGAGCCAGCGATTGCGCCGGCTCCTGGCCGGCAAGCCGTATGTCTTCGGACCGGGCGTGTACGACCCGATGGGCGCCGAGCTCGTCATGTACCACGGCTTCGACGCCGTCTACTTCAGCGGCTACTCATTCGCCATCGGCCACCTCGGCACCACGGACATGGACATCTACTCGTCGGTCGAGATCGCCGACGGCGCGCGCCGCACTGTGAGCGCACTGCGGAAGTTTCAGCTGACGATGGCGATGGGCGACCCGGACAAGGGCATCGCGCCGGTCCACCTCGAGATCCCACCCGTGGTCGTCGACATGGACGCGGGTTACGGGAACCTGTTCAACGTCCAACGCACCATCGACCTCTACGTTCGGGCAGGCGTCGCCGCCGCGCATCTGGAGGACCAGGTGATGCCCAAGCGCTGCGGCCATATCGCGGGCAAAGCGCTGATCTCCGCTGACGAGTTCGTCGGCAAGCTCAAGATGATGCGCAACACCGCGGACGACCTTGGCCACAAGGACTTCGTGATCATCGCTCGAACGGACGGCGTGTCCGCGACCGAAGCCCCGGAATCGAAGCGCGGCATACAGCTCGCGATCGACCGCGGGCTCCGCTACATGGACACCGGCGTGCCCGACCTGCTGTGGTGCGAGTTTCCAACCGCCGAGCGCGGCCCGACAGAGCAGTTCTGCTCAGAGATTCGCAAGCGCTTTCCGAAGGCCCGCTTCGCGTTCAACTACTCGTCGTCCTTCAAGTGGTTCAACGAGAAGAACCCGATCACGTGGGACGACCTCGGCGAGCTCGGCGTCGGCTTCATCTTCATCACGCTCGCGCTCCAGCACGCCGCCGGACACGGCATGTCTGTTCTCCTCGAAGACCTCAAGAACAAGAAGGAAGAGGGCTACATGTCCTTGCAGCGAAAGGAGTGGGAGGCGCCAGACATCCCGACCAAGAGCCACCACCTCTTCACTGGCGTCCCCTACCACCAGCACGTGGGCCAGGTGTATGGAGCGACGCGTTTGAGCGAAGAGATGGACGAGCACCTGGAGGTCTCGAAAGTCGTTTAGCGCTGGAGTGGACTAGCGCTGTCCTCCCCGCTCCGCGGGGAGGTGTCGGGCGACCAGCGAAGTAGACTTCGATCTAAGTGCTGCTGTATCCGTTCCGGTATCTTCGGTGGCTCTTTTCGAGTCTTCGGCGCGCCCTCGGCAAGCCCCCTGACTACGTCCTTTTCCTCATCGAGAGTGACCTGCCCGCGCTGCCTGATCCGCCCATCCCGCGCTGGCAGCGCCTCTTCACCAAACCAGCTCTGAGCGTCAAGGAGCTCGGCGAGCAATTCGAGCTCGTCGCGAACGACCAGCGGACGAAGGGCGTGATGCTGCACCTGCGCCCGGTGCCGATGTCGATGGCAACCCTGCAGGACTTGCGAGAGCTCGTCGCCAATCTGCGTGCGAGCGGCAAGAGGGTCATCGCGTGGGCGCCTTTCTATACCAACGGGACCTACTACCTCGCTTGCGCCTGCGACGAGATTCTGATGATGCCCGCCGGGTCGGTGCAGCCTCTCGGCTTCTCGAGCACCGGGATGTTCCTCGCCGATGCCCTCGCGAGATTCGGCATGGAGGCGGACTTCGTCCAGATCTCGCCCTACAAATCGGCGGCGGACGTCCTGACCAAGTCGAAGATGTCAAACGAGCTGCGCGAGCAGATCACATGGCTGCTCGACTCGCATCACAAGGAGCTGGTATCAGCCATCGCCGAGAGCCGGGGCCTGGATGAGGTGGCGGCGAAGGAGCTCATCGACTCCTCGCCCTACTCGGACGATGCCGCCAAGGAAAGGCGCGTGGTCGATGGCATCCTCTCGGAAGAAGATCTGCCTGCCCACCTGGGCCACGACGGCAAGGGAGCGGCGCTCGCGGCGTGGGACCAAGCGTCCCGAAAGCTCAAAAACCCAGCGCCGTCACTCGGACGCGGCAGGTACGTGGCGCTCCTGCGCATCGACGGCACGATAATCGACGGGCGCTCCGGACGCCTGCCGGTCAAGCCGCCCATCGACGTACCGCTCGTCGGCGACCCTCGCGCCGGAGACCTCACCGTCGTCCAGCTGGCGCGCCGGGTCGCCGCTGACAAACGGGCGGCGGCCGCCGTCCTCTACGTCAACTCGCGAGGCGGCTCGGCCACCGCGTCGGAGGCCATGCGCCAGGCCCTGGAGCAGATCAACGCGCGCAAGCCCCTGGTCGTCGCGATGGGCCCGATCGCCGCCTCAGGCGGTTACTGGGTAGCGACGCCTGGGCGCTGGATAGTGGCGCGCCCCAGCACTCTGACCGGATCGATCGGCGTGCTCAGCGGGAAGCTGGTCACTGGGGGTCTTTGGGAGAAGATCCACGCGAACCGCGAGACCGTCGCGTTCGGCAAGCACGCCTCGATCGGAAGCGACCACATCCCGTACTCCAAGGAGGAGCGCCAGATCGTGAAGGGTGAGATCGACAGGATCTACGAGCTGTTCCTCGCGGTGGTCGGGCGCGCTCGCGGCATGACGCGTGACGAGCTTCATCCCATCGCGGCAGGGCGTGTCTGGACGGGTCGCCAGGCCCAGGATCTGAAGCTGGTCGACGAGCTGGGCGGGCTGGACGCCGCGGTGCGCAAGGCGCGCAGCCTTGCTGGGCTCAGTGAAGGTGCCCCCGCGCGCGAGGTGCGCGCGCCCCGGAGGATGATCCCGCCACGCGAATACGCCGGCGCAACGGGTTACGTCGGCTGGCTGCTTGAAGGCGTGGCCCTTCTGAACCGCGCACCAGCGCTGGCCGTCGTGCAATACCTGGCCGACGAGCCGATGTGAGTCAGCCGGACGACACGACGGCACTCACGGATGAGGCGTTTTGGGACGCCTACTGGCGCCAGCTGAAGCTGCCCGTCGCAGCCGATTACTCGCGCGCCCGACCCTATGAGAAGGAGATCCTCGCGGTGTTCGGGCGCTTCGTCGACCACGGCGCTGGCGGCCGTGCTGTCGAGATCGGAGGCGCTCCGGGCGGCTACCTCGCGTACATCGCCAGGACATTTGGCTATGAAGCCCACGCGATCGACAGCTCTCCTGTCGGCTGCGGCAAGCTCAAGGAGAATTTCCAGCTTCTCGACCTGCCGGTTACTGTCTATTGCCGCGACGCTCTGGCAGGCGACCTGTCCGACCTGCCGCGGTTCGACCTCGTGTACTCGCTGGGCCTCATCGAGCACTTCGCGAATCCACTTCCGATGATCCGCAAGCATGTCGAGCTCGCCAAGCCGGGAGGCCTCATCGTTCTGGGCCTGCCCAACTTCCTGGGTCTCAGCCGGCCAATCCTGAAACTGACCAGACCAGAGACGCTCGGCAAGCACAATCTGCGGACGATGGATGTGCGCACGTGGGTGGTGTTTGAGCACGAGCTCGGGTTGGAAGTTCTTTTTCGCGGCTATGTCGGCGGCTGGGAGCCCCGAATCTACGCGATGAGGCAGCACGACTTGCGAAGCCGCCTGGTGAACTTTCCCATACGAGCCGCCGCCAGGGTCATGGACTCGATCGGTCCCGCGCACAGATGGAACTCGAGGGCGTGGAGCGGTTATGCGATGGGCGTCTATCGAACTCCGGGCGCACCCTGAAGCCGCCCACTGAGTACCGGCGGCCTAAGGCTCCAGCTGTGGAAACCGCCACGGCTGTCGCTCGCGAACCATTGCGTAGACCGCGCTGACGATGCTCTCGCGGTTCGGCTTCGTGAAGTAGTCGCCGTCGGGTCCGTATGCGGGCCGGTTCGGTGAAGCGGCCAGCGTTCGCGGGGCACAGTCGAGATGCCACCAACCCTGCTGGACCTCGAGCACCTGCTGCATCATGAAAGCCGACGCTCCGCCGGGCATGTCCTCGTCGAGGAACAGCACGGCATGCGTCCTCTCCAACGACCCGACGATCATGTGATCGATATCAAATGGATTCAGCGTCTGCACGTCGATCACCTCGCACGAGACGCCAAGATCCTGGAGCGACTTGGCGGCGTCGAGGGCGATCGCACAGCACGCGCCATAGGTGACCACCGTCACGTCCGACCCCTGCCGAAGAACCTCAGGCATGCCCAGCGGAACCGTGAACTCTCCGATGTTGTCCGGCACTCTTTCCTTCAGCCGGTAACCGTTGAGGACCTCGATCACCAGGCCCGGGTTGTCGCCGCGGAACAACGTGTTGTAGAACCCCGAGGCCTGGGTCATGTTTCTCGGTACCGTCACGTAGATGCCCTGCAGCGCGTTGAGGACGACCGCCATCGGCGAACCCGAATGCCAGATGCCGACCAGCCGGTGGCCCTTTGTGCGGATGACGACCGGAGCCTTCTGACCGCCGACCGTGCGCCAGTGCAGGCAGGCGAGGTCGTCCGACGCCGTTTGCAGCGCATATAAGAGGTAATCGAGGTACTGGATGTCGCAAATCGGGCGCAGCCCACGCATCGCCGAACCGATCGACTGACCCAGGATGGTCGCTTCGCGAATGCCGGTGTCGGTGATTCGCAGCTCGCCGTACTTCGCCTGCAGTCCCTCGAAAACGAGGTTCACGTCGCCGAGCTTGCCGATGTCTTCGCCGATCACGAACAGGCGCGGGTCGCGTGCGAAGTTGGCGTCGAAATTGCGCAGCAGTACCTGCCGTCCGTCCACCAGGGCCGACTTGTCCGAGTACTCCGCGGGAACGACGGGCACCTTCAACGGAGACTGGTCGGATCGGCTGTAGACGTGCGAGTTGTAGCGCTCCAGGTTTTCCTTCTGGTAGCTCTCCACGAATCGCGCCAGCTCGGATCGTTGCGGCGAATCGCTGCCGCGCAGTTCATTCAGCGCGCGAATCGCGCTGGAAAGCACGACGGAGCGCGTCACCTTGTGCGTCTCCGACAGAGCGGCGGCGACCTCGGCCACGTCGGACGACTCCGCGCGCTTGAGGATGGCCACGAGGTGGTCGCGCTCATCGCGGATCGGCGCCTGGAACGCGTCCCACGCGAGGTCGCGCGCTGCCTCGACCGCCTCTTTGTCCGCGGCCTCCCAGCCCTCGATCTGGGACTCGCTGGCCATCCCCGCCTCGATGATCCAGTCGCGCATTCGCGCGATGCAGTCGAACTCCTTTTCGAAGCGCAACCGCTCGTTGGACTTGTAGCGTTCGTGGCTGCCGCTGGTTGAGTGGCCCTGGGGCTGGGTCAGCTCGGTGATGTGGAAGAGCGCAGGCTTGTGCTCGCGGCGCACGCGATCGACACCGTTGGCATAGGCGTCGACGAGGGCTGGGTAGTCCCAGCCGGGCACTACGTAGATGTCGATCCCGGGGCGGTCGTCCGGCATGAACCCGCGCAGGACATCCGAGATCGACGCCTTGGTCGTCTCGTAGGTGATCGGCACCGAGATGCCGTAGCCGTCGTCCCACACCGACAGCGCGACGGGCACCTGCAGGACGCCGATCGCGTTAACAGCCTCCCAGAACGGCCCTTCGCTGGTGGCCGCGTCGCCGATGGTGCCGAACGCGACCTCGTTGCCGCTCACCGAGAAGCCGTCCTGGGCCTGCTTGAGCTGTGGGTTCTCGCGGTAGAGCTTCGAAGCGTAGGCGAGTCCCACCAGCCGGGGCATCCAGCCGGCGACGTTGGACACGTCGGCGGTGGAGTTGGGCATGTCGACCGACCGTTGGAACTCGCCCCTGTCGTCGAGGAACCGGGTCGCGAAGTGATTGCCCATCTGCCGGCCGCCCGAAGCAGGGTCGGCGTCCACTGCGGCATTGCCGTAGAGCTGAGAGAAGAACGCCCGGATGTTCGACATGCGGGTCGCCCACATGAAGGTCTGATCGCGGTAGTAACCCGAACGCCAGTCGCCGGGGCGGAACGCCTTGGCCATCGCCAGCTGGGCGACCTCTTTGCCGTCGCCGAAGATCCCGAAGGTGGCGTTGCCGCGAAGGACCTCCGCGCGACCGATGATGCTCGCTCGGCGGCTGCTGTAGGCCAGGCGGTAGTCGGCGATGACGGTGTCGGCGGCAAGCGAGACCTTCGAATTGCGCAGCGACTTGGCCAGCCGGACTTACCTCCCTACGCTTCGATTACGTCATCGGCGAGCGGCAAAATCAACGTTAGCACGGCGTCCGGGAGCCTCAACCCATCTTCCGATTCGGGTCTACCTCCATGATCCCGAACAGGTTGCCTTCGGTGTCCTCGCAATACGCGAACGTGCTCGCTCACCGGCCGGGCAGGCGTCGCTACGCGGTGGTGGCGCGCTCCTCCGTCTGGTCTTCGACGACCTGGAGCAGCCCTGGCCGGCTCGCGGAGAAGGCCTTCTTCATATGCTCGTAGGCGCTCTTGAGATTGCCGCGCTTTTCGAGGATCTCGGCATAGATCCCGTGGCAACGCAACAGCCGCTCCTCGACGCCGATGGCGGTCAGCGCGCGGATCGCGATGTCGAACTCCGTATCGGTCAGCTCGTCGTCCCCGACCTCAGCGGCGATCCGTCCGAGCCACACATGGGCCTCGGCGATGTTGGGTGCTTCGTGCAACCGCTCCGCGATCGCCAGCGCCTGCTCGGCGAAGTCGCGAGCAGCCTGCACGTTGCCCTGCATGAGGCTCAGCTCGGCAAGGCTCATCAAAACGTGACTCCGGCCGGCCTCGAGGTTGGCCTCCTCCGCAAGCTCCAGCGAGCGATCCAGGTGCTTTTGCGCTGCCACCCGGTCGCCCTGGGCCAGGAGGATCAGGCCGAGGTTGTTCTCAGCCCGGGCCAGGGAGACGCGGTCTCGCAACACCTCGAGGAGGGCGATGGAGCGGCTCGCGTACTTGGCAGCCGCGTCGGCGTGCCCGGTCTCCCGGTACGCCGAGCTCAGACCGCTGTACATCTTGGCCATCCGGCCGAGATCGAATAGTGAGCCGGCCGCAGCGATCGCTTCCTCGTACAGCACGATCGCCCTGTCCCAGTCCCGGTTGGCGATGTGGACGTTGGCGACGATCGACAGCAGCCTGGCTTCAGTCGCCTGCGGAACGTGCTTCACGCCTCGGCAGATCGCCAGCGCCCGTTCGGCGAGGTCGAGCGCGTCCGGCTTCTGGGTCATGTAGGCGACGGTGGCCTCCGAGCCCATGCATTCGGCAAGCATCAGGGCGTCGTCGACCGACTCGAAATGGGCGTGCGCCTCGCGCAGCAGCGAAGCTGCCTGGTCGGGCCGGCCCAGATACAGGTGCGATTGCGCGAGCAGGTAGCGGAGCTGGCCGAGGCGGTGGGCGGATGAGCTCAGGTTCAGGAGCTGCTCCCCCAGGACGATGGCTTCCTCGAAGCGGCCCTCGGCGACCCTGGCCTCGAGCTCGATCAGCCCGGTCTTCGTCTCGTCGGTGTTTCCGCTCCGGTCGGCCAGGAAGAACTCGACGGTCTTGCCGGTCTTCCGGGCGATGTGCTCCAGGGTCGGTAGGGACGGACGCGTGCGGCCGGTCTCGATGAGGTAGATCGCAGGGGCCGTAACGAGGCCTTTGCCCACCTGGGCGAGGCTGAGCCCGGCTTCCGCTCGTGCCTGTTTGACAGCTCCAGGCCTGAGATTGACTCCAGGGAGGCGCCGGTGTCCAGTGCGCCGGGGTGGGCCGCTCTCGTCGGGGGCCGCCCGGCGCCGGCTAACCCCGGTTTCAGTCACGTTTCGCAGCTTAGCCGAAATTACTTAATGGCGCATGGGTATGTCGCATCCGACGCTACGGGTGCGCCATAAGCTGAGGCTAGAGGTTGTCGCGAACTAGCGGACCGGCGGCCAAACGTCGGCGAACGCGGCGATGCCCGCGAACAGAACCGAAAGGGTGGCTGCAATGGTGGCCAGCGTGAAAACGAACCCGAACTTGCGCAAATCTCTCACCTCCCAAGCTGCGCAAAAGACGCAAGCCTGCGTTAAGGCTAGAGTTAATGGCTGTATTAAGCTAGTTCCAGATCAGAATCGACCGAACAAACCATCGCTCAGGCGAACAAACCATCGCTTTTCGGTGCGCAGGCCCGCGGTTTGAGTGCTTCCCCGCCGCGGCCTGCGTACCGGACAAGCGGTGTCTCCGGCATTCGGGCGGCCTAAGAACTAGCGTCCCCTCCGGGCCAGCCCAGCGCGTCACGAGCAAGGGGACCCCAAGTGAAAGTCCATTTGGGGCGCCACCTTCCCGCGAGTGGGGAGGAGCCCGGGGCCGGCTGTTAGCCGGCCCTAGCCGAAGATCATGTGGCGCAGGGTGTCGGCGACGTGGTTGTGGTCATTGGTCTGGTCGGCGAAGGTGTGCCCGTTGGTGTCGGGCGCGCTGACGATCTTGCGGAGATCCTCGTCGGTCACCTCCCGTTTGGTGTCGGCGACCTCCTTGAAGCGCTGCCAGGCGGCCTGCGTCTGTGCCTCGGTCAGCACGATGCCCAGCCGCCCCAGGCGGTGATGGAACGCATGGCGCCCTGAGCGGGCCGTCAGCACGATCCGCGAGTCAGCCAGTCCGACGTCCTCGGGCTTCATGATCTCGTAGTTCAAGCGGTCCTTCAAGACGCCGTCCTGGTGGATGCCGGCGGCATGGGCGAAGGCGTTAGCGCCGACGACTGCCTTGTTCGGCTGAACCGGGGTCCCCGTCAGCTCGGCCACCAGTCGTGATGCGCGGGTGATCTCTTTCGGATCGACGCCGCACTCGAGGCCGAGCCGCGCTTGCCGGACCCGAAGCAGCATGACGATCTCTTCCAGCGAGGTGTTGCCGGCGCGCTCGCCGATGCCGTTGACGGTGCACTCGACCCTTCGCGCGCCGGCAGTCAACGCGGCGAGGGCGTTCGCTGTGGCAAGCCCAAGGTCGTTGTGGCAGTGCACAGAGAAGAGAACCTTGTCCGCGCCTCGCGCGTCGGCGATCAGCCGGTGCACAAGCTCGCCGAACTCTCCGGGGAGGCAGTAGCCGGTGGTGTCGGGGATGTTGATCACAGTCGCCCCCGCGGCGATCATCGTCTCGACAGTCTCCATGAGGTACTCGGGGTCTGCGCGGCCGGCGTCCTCCGGCGAGTATTCGACTCGCTCGCAGAGCATGCGGGCGTAGGCAACCATCTCCGCGCCCTGCTTTAGCACTTGCTCGCGCGTCTTGCCCAGCTTGCGGTCGATGTGCACGTCGGAAACAGAGAGGACGATGTGGATCTGGGGCGTCTCGGCATCCTTGATGGCCGCCCAAACGGCGTCGATGTCCTCACGCACTGCACGCGCGAGCGCGGTCACGCCGGTGCCACGGATCTCGCGGGCGATGCGCCGGCAGGCCTCGAAGTCCCCACGCGAGGAGATCGGGAAGCCGGCCTCGATGACGTCGACGCCGAGCCTCTCGAGCTGGCGCGCGATGCGGACCTTGGAGTTGGCGTCCAGGTGGAAGCCTGGCGATCCCTCGCCGTCGCGCAGCGTGGTGTCGAGAATGAATACCCTTTCCGGTTTCATGACGCGGTCCTCCTCATGACGACGGGGCCCGAACGGACCACGTCAAGAATTCCATGACGCCTCAGCTCGTCGACGAAGCCGCCGACCTCCTCGCCTTCGCCGGCGAATTCGATGGTGGTCCAGGTTGGGCCGGTATCCAGGACCCTGGCGCCTTTATCGACCAGCGCCGAGACCTCCGAGACCGCGACGCGCGCGACGACCAGCTCGCGGCTGTGCACGTCGTGGTCCGTCAGATCCTCGACCTCGACCACGTCCACCAGGCGCTCGAGCTGCTTCAGCACCTGGTCGGCTTCGGCGTGGCCCGCATCGACCTCGAGCGTCATGCGGAACCGCCCTGGCTCACGACTTGGTCCGATCGAGATCGCGCGGACGTGAAAGCCACGCCGCCGGATCAGGCCGGAGACCTTGCTCAACGTGCCGGAGTTGTCCTCCACGAGCACAGAAAGCACGCGCAAGCGATCCTCCCCACCCCGTGGGGAGGTCGGCAGCGGTTCCTTTGGGGCCCCCGCGTCGTGGTCGCGGGGCGACCCTGGCGGGAGGGGGCGATCACTCACCGACAGGCGCCTCCCAGAAGTCGTTGAGGCTCTTGCCCAGCGGCACTATCGGATACACGTTGGCCTCGGGGTCGATGCGGAAGTCGATCAGGAAAGGGCCCCTGGTTCGCTCGGCCGCGTCCATCGCGGGACCAACGTCCGCGAGCTTCTCGACGCGAACGCCCGGCAGCCCGTAAGCGTCGGCCAGCTTCACGAAGTCGGGCATGTGCGTGAGGTCGACCTGCGAGCGCACGCCGCCATAGAAGTCGTCCTGGAACTGCCGCACCATCCCGAGGGAGAAGTTGTTGAGAAGGACGATCTTGATGTCGAGCTGGTGCTCGACGGCGACGGACAGCTCTTGCGCGGTCATCACGAAGCCGCCCTCGCCGGCGACGCACCACACCGGCACGTCAGGCAGGGCGAACTTGGCGCCGATCGCCGCCGGCAGCGCGAAGCCCATGGTGCCCGCGCCCCCCGAGTTGATGAAGAGCCCGGGCCGGTCGTAGTTCCACCACAGCGCGGCCCAGATCTGGTTCTGGCCGACGTCCGCCACGACGACCGCCTCGCTGCGGCACCTCTTGTACATGTCGATCAGGACGTCCTGCGGCTGAAGGTGGCCGTTCGAATGCGTGTAGCGGAGCGGGTGGTCCTCGCGCCACGCGTCGATCTGGGCCAGCCAGCGGCCGCGACCCTCGTCGACTGAATCGATGCCCGGCAGCATGGCCTCCAGCGCCTGCCGTGCGTCCGCGACCAGCTCGATGTGCGGCCGCACGTTCTTGCCCATCTCCGAGCCGTCGATGTCGACGTGGATGAACGTTGTGGCCTTGGGCGCGAAATCGGCAAGACGCGCGGTGACACGGTCGTCGACCCGCATCCCCACCATCATCAGCACGTCGGCGTTCTGCACCGCCTTGAGGCACCATCCGGTGCCCATGAAGCCGGTCATGTGCAGCGACAGCGGGTGATTCACCGGGAAGGACCCGATGCCCAGAAGGGTGGTGCCGACCGGCGTTCCGGCCTTCTCGGCCAGGTCGAGCAGCGCCTGTTCCGCATGACTGAGGATGACGCCGTGCCCGGCCAGGATG
This sequence comes from Chloroflexota bacterium, assembly GCA_005880945.1. GTDB lineage: Bacteria > Chloroflexota > Dormibacteria > Dormibacterales > Dormibacteraceae > Palsa-872. The sequence goes on from VBIU01000032.1 coordinate 15,765, forward strand.
ACCGGCCGCTCCGCCTTGGCGAGGGCGGTCGCAGCGAGCCCGGCCTGATCGAGCTTGACATGGCCGTTCAGCTGGTAGCCGGGGATGTCGACGCGCTGGCGGGCTGGGCGCTCTGCCTCTGCCATCTGCACGTCCTTGCAGATGTCGATCAGGACGGGGCCGGGACGGCCGGTGGCGGCGATGTGGAAGGCCTCATGGATGACGCGAGGCAGCTGGGCGATGTTCGTGACGAGGTAGCTGTGCTTGGTGACGGAGCTCGTGGCGCCGATCACGTCCGACTCCTGGAAGGCGTCGCGCCCGACCTGGGCGCTGTTCACCTGGCCGGTGATCGCGATCATCGGCACCGAGTCCATGTAGGCGGTGCACAGGCCGGTGACCAGGTTTAGCGCGCCGGGACCGGAGGTGGCGAAGACGACGCCCGGGCGGCCGCAGGCGCGGGCGTAGCCGTCCGCCATGTGAGCGGCCCCTTGCTCGTGGCGGACCAGGATGTGCCGCAGCTTGGGGTGGTCGGGCAGGCGCTGATAGATCGGCAGGTTGGCCCCGCCGGGATAACCGAAGATGAGGTCGACGCCCTCCTGCTCCAGCGCCTCCAGCACCATGTCCGCTCCTGTCACGGCAAGCCTCCCTCGCCCCGTTCGGGGAGAGGGTCGGGGAGCGGGGCGTTACGCGGCATGTTCCTCCTCAAAAAGAAAGCCCCCGCCTCTCGGTCGGGGGCTTTGCGATCTCTGACTGTTCTGACTAGGTCGCGCGCGCCCCCGTTCGTCCGAGGCCAATAAGGCCCAGGATCCCAAGCAGGACTACCAGTACGCGGCCGTTCGAAACCATGTGGATCTTGCATAGTAACGAAGCGGGAGGGGTTTCAGTTGTGCCCTGCCAACAAAATGGCCCCTGCAGTTTTTGAACGAGCCCAATGGGCGGGCGCGCCCGGGGGCCGGTAGAGTGGGCCTCCCGCCCATGCCCAAGACCCTCGCCCAAAAGCTCTGGGACGCCCATGTCGTCCGATCGACGCCAGACGAACCCGACCTCCTCTATGTCGACCTCCACCTCGTCCACGAGGTGACCTCGCCGCAGGCGTTCGAGGGCCTGCGACTGGCCGGGCGCCACGTGCGCCGACCCGACCTCACAGTGGCGACCATGGACCACAACGTCCCCACCCGCGGCGGGGTGCGCGCCGCCGACGACCTTTCGCGGAAGCAGATGGAGGTGCTCGCCGAGAACTGCCGGCGCGAGGGCATACCGCTGCACCAGATCGGGAGCCGGCGCCAGGGCATCGTGCACGTCATCGGACCTGAGCTCGGCCTCACGCAGCCGGGGATGCTGATCGTCTGCGGCGACTCTCACACCTCAACTCACGGCGCGTTTGGTGCCCTGGCCTTTGGCATCGGCACCTCCGAGGTCGAGATGGTCCTGGCGACGCAATGCCTGCCTCAGAACCGGTTGCGCGACCTGGCGGTAACCGTCGACGGCGAGCTGCCCCTCGGCGTCACCGCCAAGGACGTCGTGCTTGGGTTGATCGGCCGGACTGGCATCTCCCAGGGGCAGGGACACCTGGTCGAGTACCGCGGCTCGACGATTCGCGGCTTGAGCATGGAAGGCCGCATGACCGTGTGCAACATGAGCATCGAGTGGGGCGCGAAAGCGGGCATGGTCGCGCCCGACGACACCACCTTCAAATACGTCGAAGGCCGGCCGCACGCCCCAAAGGGCGAGGAGTGGGAGGCTGCTCTCGACCACTGGCGGTCATTGCGATCAGACCCCGAAGCGGTCTTCGACCAGGAGATCAGCATCGACGCAGGCCGGCTGGAACCTCACGTGACATGGGGCACCAACCCAGGCCAGGTGGCGCCGGTGACCGGGCGGGTTCCCAGCCCCCATTCGGACACTGATGAGCGGGCCCTTCGCTACATGGACCTGAAGCCGGGTACCCCCTTCGCGGACATCGCGATCGACCGCGTGTTCATCGGCTCGTGCACCAACGCGCGGCTCGAAGACCTGCGCGCGGCCGCGCGGGTGATCGCCGGCAAACACGTCCACTCGAAGGTGCGCGCGATGGTCGTCCCCGGCTCGACGTCTGTGAAAAAAGCCGCCGAGGATGAAGGCCTCGACGCCGTCTTCAAGGCGGCCGGCTTCGAGTGGCGCAACGCCGGCTGCTCGATGTGCCTGGGCATGAACCCGGACATCCTGGCGCCCGGCGAGCGCTGCGCATCGACCAGCAACCGCAACTTCGAGGGAAGGCAGGGCTCGGGCGGGCGCACCCACCTTATGAGTCCCCCCATGGCCGCGGCGGCCGCGATCACCGGCCACCTCATCGACGTGCGTGAGCTGCTCTGATGGAGCCCGTCGCGAGGGTCAGCGGCCGGATGGCGCCGCTCGATCGGGCGGACGTGGACACCGACCAGATCATCCCCAAGCAGTTCCTCAAGCGGATCGAGCGAACCGGATTCGGGCCATTCCTGTTCTATGACTGGCGCGCGAATGGCGACTTCGTGCTCGACCGTCCCGAGCACAAGGGTGCCGCGGTCCTGTTGACCGGAGAGAATTTCGGGTGCGGATCCTCGCGCGAGCACGCGGCGTGGGCGATCAGAGATGCCGGCTATCACGCGATCGTTGCGCCAAGCTTCGCGGACATCTTCGTTGCCAACTGCTTCAAGACGGGGATCCTGGCTGTGACGCTCCCTCCTCGGCAGGTGCGTCACCTGATCGACCTGGCGACGGAGGACCCCGCGACGGAGGTCACCGTCGACCTCGAAGCGCAGCAGGTGCGGGGAGATGGGTTCACGTATCGGTTCGAGGTCGACGCGTTCGCGCGGGAGATGCTCCTGAACGGTCTGGACGAGATCACACTGGTCGAGCGCCAGGCCTCCGCAATCGAAGCGTTCGAAGCACAGCGCTCAGAGTATTTCCCGACAGTCAGATAGTTGGTTCCCTCCACCCTCAAGGGGGGAGGGCAAGGGCGGGGGGCGTTCGCCTGGAACACCGCTAAGGCTTGAGGACCGCTCCCTCCGAGGCTGAGCCGACCAGCAACGCGTAGCGTGCCAGGACGCCGCGCCGGTAGTGCGGCTCTGGCGCAGACCAGCCGTTCAAGCGCTTTGCGATGTCGACGCCTTCCACCGCCAGCATGCGCGTCGGAACGTCGATGTTGATCATGTCGCCGTCTTGCAAGGCCGCGAGCGGCCCACCTACCGCCGCCTCCGGCGCCACGTGGCCGATCATCAATCCGCGGGTGGCGCCCGAGAACCGCCCGTCGGTGACCATCGCGACCGAGTCGCCGAGTCCCTCGCCGACAATCGCCGCAGTGACCACTAGCATCTCCCTCATCCCCGGTCCCCCTCGCGGCCCTTCGTAGCGGATCACCACCACGTCGCCCGGCTTGATCCTTCCGGCGAAGACCGCGGCGAGCGCGTCCTCCTCGCGGTTGAAGACCCGCGCCGGTCCGCGATGCGTCGTGGGCGTGTGCTGCGTCACCTTGACGACGGCGCCTTCCGGTCCGAGGTTGCCGCGCAGCACGACCAGGCCTCCCTCGGGCCGCAGCGGATGCGCGAGCGGCGCGACCACCTCCTGGCCCTGCGTCTCGCTCACCGACTCGCACTCCTCACCGAGTGACCGGCCGGTCACTGTGAGGGCGTCGCCGTCGACGTAGCCGCCTTCGATCAGCCGTTTGGTCAGCAGGGCAATCCCGCCGGCGCGATGAAGCTCGACGGCAGCAAAGCGGCCGCCGGGCTTGAGATCGCAAAGAAGGGGCGTGCGCCGGCTGATTCGATCGATCTCGTCGATGTTCAAATCGACACCAATCTCCCGGGCCAGGGCGAGCAGATGCAATACGGCGTTCGTCGAGCCGCCGCTCGCGGCCACCGCGGCGATGGCGTTGTCGAAAGCGCGGCGGGTCAGGATTTGAGACGGACGAAGATCCTGGTCGAGGACCTGCAACGCGAGCCGCCCCATCGCCTCGGCGGCGGGATGCTTGGCCGGGTCGGTGGCGGGGATGGAGTTGAAGCCGACCGGCGAGAGCCCGATCACCTCCATGAGCATCGACATCGTGTTCGCCGTGTACTGACCGCCGCACGCGCCCGCCCCTGGGCACGCGACGGCCTCCAGCTCGGCGAGATCGGCGTCCGTGATCTTTCCAGCAGCCGCCGCGCCGATCGCCTCGTACACATCGCCGACAGCCACGTCGCGGCCGCGATAGCGCCCGGGCATGATCGAGCCTCCGTACAGGACCATCCCCGGCCGGTCGAGGCGCGCGAGCGCGATGGCCGAAGCGGGGATCGTCTTGTCACAAGCGCACAGGCAGCACATGGCATCGAACATGTGGCCACGGGCAACGAGCTCGATCGAATCGGCGATGACCTCGCGGCTGATCAGGGACGTCTTCATCCCCTCGCTACCCATCGTGATTCCGTCCGAGATCGCGATGGTGTTGAATTCCATGGGGTTCGCTCCGGCGGCGCGGATGCCGGCCTTCAGCGGCGCGGCCAGCTCGCGCAACCCGAAGTTGCACGGCATCGTCTCGGTCCAGACGTTGGAGACTCCGATAAAGGGCTTGTCGACGTCCGCGGCTGTCAGGCCGATCGCATATAGAAAGGAACGGGCGGCGGCGCGGTCGCGGCCCTGGTACAGCGCGCGGCTCGGAAGGTCACGTGAGGGCACGATTGGCAAGCTTATCGCGCCTCGGCGAACGCGGTCTTAGCTGACAGTCACCGGGATGAATCCCGTCTGCTGGAACCAGAACTGGTGCTCTCTGACCATCTCCGCCTCGAGGTACATCGAACCGCCGGCCGAGGGCGCAGTAAGCGAAATCGTCACCGGGACGCTGTTCCCGGGCGCAAGGTCTGCTGGGAGCGATTGGGCCAGGCTGGTCAACCAGTACGCCAGCTTTGAAGAGCCTCCGGTCTGAGTCGTGAAATGCAGGCCGAGGTCGACCCGGTAGTAGCCGCTCGACGGCCACGTGATGTTGCCGGTGTTGGTCACAGTCACCGTGATGCTCTGGCTCTGGCCCTTGCTCCATGTCGCGGGCACCCCGGTCAGGTTGTAGCTCGCCGACCAGACCGCAGCCGCCACAGTCACTTTCACCGCCTGCCAATGCTGGAACCAGAACTGGTGCTCTTTGACCATCACAGCCTCGAGCACGAGCGAACCCGTCTTGGCCGGCGCTGCGAAGGTCACATTCATCGTCACGCTGTGGCCGGGTGCCAGGTTCGCAGGAAGCGAATAGGCCTTGCTGTTGAGCCACGTCGACTGCTTGGCGGCGCCGCCCGCCGAGGTTGCGAAGTGAAGGTCCAGATCGGTCCGGTAGTAGCCGGTGGAGAGCCATGTCGACGTGCTGGTGTTCGTGACTGTGACCGGAAATGTCTGGCTCTGCCCCGCCAGCCAGCTGGTGGGCGCCTTGCTCATGTCGTAACCGGCCGCCTTGTCCGGCGTGGCGACGTTGACCGCGGCCGGTTGCCACTGCTGGAACCAGAAGTCCTGTTCCTTGATCATCTCGACCTCCAGCACCATCGAGCCCGTCTTGGCAGGTGCCGCGAACGTGACGTTCATGGTCACGCTTGCGCCTGGGCCCAGGTCCGCCGGCATCTGGAAGGCCTTGCTGTTGAGCCAGTGGGCCTTGTTGGCTGAACCGCCCTGCGACGTGGCGAAGTGGAGATCGAGGTCGACCCGGCCCTGGCCGGTCGAGGGCCAGGTCACGTCGCCGGCATTGGTGACGGTAACCGGGAACGTCTGGCTCTTCCCCGCCACCCAGCTCACTGGAACCTTGCTGGTGTCGTACTGAGCGTGCCAATGCGTCATCGAGAACGGAGTGAGCATGTATGTCAGCTCCGCATAGGACTCAGGCTGGCTGGGATCCGCTGTCGCATGGTTGGCCCAGACGCGGATCGTGTGGGAGCCGGCGGCGTATGGGTAGCTGTCCCAGCTCCAGGTGTTGCCGCCGAATGTTTGCTTGGTGGTCCAGTTTCCGTTCGCATCCTGGATGGAGAACTGGTATCGGGGATTCGCGCACACCGTTGACCCGGCTGTGAACCGCACGGCGACCCCCGCTGACTGCGGTGCCGCCGGGCTGGCGCTCAGGTTCGCATTCGCGCACGCCGGACCGGGCATCACGTGGTTGGATCCGACGCTGTCATTTCCGTCGGAGTTGGAGGCAGTGACGGTAAAGGTGTAGTCGACGCCGTTGGTGAGCCCGGTGAACGACGCGGTTGTGACATTGCCGGGCACTGTCACCTGGAAATTGCCAGGCTGGCCGATCACCGAATAGGTGTCGACCGGGGTATGGCAGGTGCGTGCAGCTTTCCAGCGCACAGTCGCAGTTCCGTCGCCGCTGAAAGCCGTTGCCTGAAGCACCATATGGGGCGGGCTGGGCAAGGCATTGGCGTAGTTGTTGGCCAGTACGAGGTAGCCCTTCCAGTTCCAGTACGGCCCTGGATCCCAGTGGTGATCCGAGCCGCCGAACAACTTGGGATTGTCGGGATCGGGTACCTGGTTGTGGCCGATCACGTGCGCGCGATCCATCGTCACCCCCCAACGAGAGCAGATCGACGCCGCAAGGCGCGCGCTTGCGTAGTACTCGGGCGACGTGTAGGTGTTGATGCCGGCGTAGCCCTCATGCTCGATCCCGATCGCCCGGGTGTTGTAGTCCCAGTTGCCCGCATGCCAGGCGATGTCCTTCTCGGCCACCATCTGCGTGACCTGTCCCTTGTAAGAGACGATGTAGTGGGCCGACCCGTGGCGATTCGGATCCTGAAATGATTTGATCGCGCTCGCGTAGCTGCCCTCGATGTCATGGATGACGATCATGTCCACCGGGTAGTCATGGGGCCGGTTGGCGATCGTGTAGTTGGATGCGCTTGCCGGCACCCATACCGCCGGTGCGTAATCGGGCTTTGCCGCCGCGAGCGACGCCGCTGAGGCGTCGGCGGATGAGCCGGCGAGGGCAAAGAGCAGTAGGGACAGACCTGGCAACCGAAGCGGAAACGAGGTCAGCTGACTGTCACCACGATTGACACGAGCTCGCACCTTGCAACGCCGCCCTTCCTCTCATGTCTCGACTGACGTTTGGCTCCGGCAAAACTGGCGAGCGCGAATGTAGCCAGAGTGCGCTTTCCACAGCCCGGGCGCGGCGCCGGGCCGCCATCGCGCGTCGCTAACATATCGGCGACCTGAAGTCCAAACAAATTGACCTCCTGCGGCTCACCCGGTGGTCGCTGACCTGCACATCGGCGGCTCTGCCGCTTTATGTCGTCCGCTGGCACGCCGGCCCGCTTCCGACCACTCTTCTCGAGAACCTCGTGCTGCTCACGGGTGCCCTGTACGCCCTCACCGTCTGGCGCCATCGCGGGCCGCTGCCGAAGCGAACGCCGTACGACATCCCGATCCTCGTCTTTCTGCTGTGCGGTGTGATCGGGATCTTCGTCGCGCCCGACCAGCGCGCCGCGCTCGGTATCTTTCGCGCCTTCCTGCTGGAACCGATCGCAATCTTCTACGTGGCGACTGCTGTTCTTCAGTCGGTTGCAGACCTCAAGCCGGTGCTGGTCGCGGGCGCATTCAGCGCTTCGTTGTTCTCGCTGGCCGTGATCGTGACGTTCGCAGGCGTCCTGATCGGCGGACACCTGAACCCGGACAACTCACCCGGAGTGTTCGGTATCAACCCCAATGCCGTCGCTTTGTACCTGGAGCCGATCGCCGCCGTGGCAGCCGGGTTCGTGCTGTTTGCCGCCGGCTGGAAATCCCGATGGCCCGCGTTGGGGGTGCTCGCTTTAGTTCTCCCCGCCCTCGCGTGCACCTTGTCGCGAGGCGCACTCCTGGCCGGTGCGGTGATGGCCGTGGTTGCCGTGCTCAGCGTCCGCAACGTGCGACTGCGGTTGGGACTGGTCGGCGCAGCAGTCGTGGGCGGCGCGGCTCTGTCACAGATTCCATTCGTGGCTGCTCGTCTCGCGCACCAGCTCGATCCCCACTACTCCACCCTGGCGCTGCGCGAGGCCATATGGTCAGTCACCCTCCGCATGCTGCGCGACCGACCGCTGTTCGGCGCCGGCATCAGCGGCTATCAGACAGTGATGAGCCACTACCGAACACGCAACCTGCATCCCGAGCCATACGCCCACAACATCTTCCTGACCACCTGGAGCGAGGTTGGGCTTATCGGCTTGGCGGCGTTCGCGCTGATCCTCTTCGGCTTGCTCTGGCGGGCATGGACAGCGTTCGGTTCAGCCGATGACTTTTACCGGCCCCTTCTCTGGGGAATCTTCGCGGCGTGGGTTGTTTTCGTCATCCACGGCCTGGTCGATTCGCCTTACTGGAAGAACGACCTGAGCATGGAGTTCTGGATCCTGGCTGCTCTCGAGGTAGTCGCGATCTCCGCCGTGCGCAACAGGCCACCCGCACAAAGCCGGTCCGCCTAACCCATCTCAGCCAGGAAGATCTTCGCTATCCGCGGCCAGTCATAATCCCGCGCCACGGCCTGCGCCTTGTGGCCGAGCGAACGCGCGGTCGCGGGATTGCGCAGCAGTTCGAGGCAGCGTTCGGCAAACTCAGAAGGTCTGGTTGCGAGCAAGCCTGAGCTCCCGTCTTCGATCAGCTGCTGGTACGTCAGCACGTCCCTTGCGACCATCGGAACGCCGGCTGCCATTGCCTCCAGCGCTGACATCGACATGCCGTTCCCGCGGCTGAGACCGAGGAAGATGGACGATCGCTGTAGAACCTCCACCACCGAATCGGTCTCGCCCATGAACTCGACCCAGCCGGCGAGTCCGAGCCCATCCGCTCGATTTCGAAACGGCCTCGCATCCCCTTTTCCAACCATCGCGAGGACGAAGTTGGGCTCGCGAGTCTTCAAGTCCGCCGCGCAGTCGATAGCGTCAACCACGCCGTGCATCGCGTCCAAGGTGGCGATGAACGCGATAACAGGTCTGCCGTGCGCCTTTTGCTCCAGCTCGATCCCAAGCTCACCAGGCGGAGCCGGCTCCGCGAATCGCCGGAAGTCGACCCCGTTGGGGACAACTGTGGAGGCAATGCCAGAGCCGGCAAGGCGCTGCTGTGTATCCCTGCCGTTGGCGAGCACCTTGCGAGCTCGACGCAGCACCTGGCGTTCAAGCCACGCCAATGGACGCTCCAGAAAGGTGAATGGATGAGACAGACCCTTGGAGACCTCGCCTCTCACCGAAACCACGTACGGCACGCCTGCGAGGAGAGCCACCATGCCTTCGGGTATGGGGTTCATGCAGACGAGATTTCGAGGTCGAGTGGCAGCCAGATAGATCGCGGCGACCATCGGGTAGAAGAAAAAGATGTCCAGGTACTTGAGCAAGCCCAGCGTCAGCCGGTTCACTAAACGGAAGGCATCGTAGAAGTACCTCACCGACGGGAGCGCGGCAACGCGGATGCCCGACTGCTCGACGGCGTGGAACGGGGCCCGGTCCGTGGCGTACGCGATCACTCGGACGGGCCGCCCGCTCTCCTTTAGATGCGGGGCCAGATTGTGCAGCCAGTTTTCGCGTCCCCCGGAGTACTTGGGGAACGGCGAATAGATAAGGAAGGTGACTGGCTCGCCGGTCGTGCTGCCGGCGGCTTCGATCAGGCCGGAAGCTCGTGCAGCCATGCCCCGACCAGCGTGTCCCAACCGTATTCGCGCTCGACGAGCGCACGGCCACGCCGTCCAAGCTCGCGGGCCTCTTCGGGATGATCGGCCAGATGCGCGACCGCCTCGGCCAGTCCAGGACCATCTTCGGGCGGGACAACGATGCCGCATCGATTCTGTAGGAGCAGCTGGGCGGTCTCGCCTTCGCCACTGAAGATGACCGGGCTCTCGCACGCGAGCGCCGGAAATATCTTGGACGGCCTCGTGCTCTTGAACAGCTCGCCTTTGCGCAGCGGCACCACGGTTGCCAGGCAGGCTGCGAAGAGCGCCGGCATCTCGGTGACCGGCCGCCTCTCCACGAACCTGATGTTCTTCAGGTTTCGCAGCCGCGCCGCCTCGACCAGCCGGGCCTTCTCGGGGCCGTCTCCCACCAGGAGGAACACGATCTGGGGCCGGGCTCGCAGCAGCTCGGCGGCTTCGAGGACGGCGTCCCAGAAGTGCGCATACCCAAGGGTCCCGGCGTAGAGAAACGCTTGCTCGTGCGGCGAGACCCATGCGGGTCGTGTGTTGTTGCGCGGCTTGAAATCAGACGTGTCGACACCGTTGTAGAGCGTCATCACCTTGCCCGGCCCCACCATTGCGGCGATGTGCGCGCGAATCCCGTCAGTCTGGGCGGTGATCCGATATGCCGTTCGGTACAGGAATCGCTCGAGGCGCTCGCCCAACCAGAGCAGAGACTTGCTGCGGACGATTCCCAGCTCGCGAGCGGACGCGGGCCAGAGGTCGGACACGTTCAGGATGAATGGAACCCTTCGCAGACGGGAGCAGACGTAGGCTGTGCATCCAAGAAATAGAGGTGGCGACTCGACAAAGATGAAGTCGGGCTTGGGCTCGCGCAGGCAGGCGGGCACCGACGAGATGGCGAAGGACCAGTAGCCCAGGAGTCGCTTCACGACATTGCGCCCGGTTGCCGGGCGGATCCATGTACGGGTCACATGCAGGCCGTCGAGCTCCTCGCGCACCACTCTTTTGCCGCGGTATTCGGGGAACACCTCGCCACGCGGATAGTTGGGCATCGCGGTCACTACGCGCACCTCGTGTCCCCTGGCCTGCAGCTGCTTGCCAAAGGCGTGAAGCCTGATCTGC
>VBIU01000258.1 GCA_005880945.1 Chloroflexota bacterium
CCCCGACATCCCACCCGCTGGCCGGGGCTTCGAGTAGGTACACCATGTTGGCCTCGGTGACCTTGAGCCGCGTCCTCGCATTGCGATAGCTGGAGCCCGCGACCGACATCGCGAATCTGGTGGCAACATCTCTCCACGCCGTGGCTCGCAGACTGAAGCGCGTTGCGTTGTCACGCCAGGCGGTGGCTGCAAACTTGAACCGCGTGGCTGCGTCCCGGAAGGTGCCCGGGGTGGCGAGGCGGAACCGCACAGCCGCGTCACGGAACCCAGAGGCGCGCAACCGGAAGCGTGTAGGAGCGTCCCGGAAGGCGCTTACAACCAGCTTGAATCTGGCGGGGACATTGCGGAAGGCTTGGACGACCAGCTTGAAACGGGTGGCTGCGTCACGCCAGGTCGACTCTGAAACCAGCGCGAACCGCGCGGAGGTATCCCGGTAGCCGACCGAGGGGCCAGCAACAGGTTGTCCTGGGCTGACCAGCGGGAGGCGGTACAGCGGGCGGCGGAACGCCGTCTTGGGCCCCGGCACCCGCTGTGAGGCGAAGAAGCCCGAGGTGGGTACATTCGGCTGCTCCACCCTGAGCGTCCCTGGCGAAAGAAGCGGGGGCTCCCGTCAACTCACCGGGCCGAGAAGCTTAACTCCGTACCCTCAGCCGTACCCTCACTTGAGGGCGGTTTGGGGCTCTTTCAGGCCGTCTGAGGCGGACTGCTCGTATTCACACGAGCGTGGAAGTTGGTGGAGGCGGCGGGAGTTGAACCCGCGTCCGAAGCAGTCTCCTACAGGATCTCTACGAGCGTGTCCAGGATTTTGGTTCTCGCTCGGCGGCTCCTCCTGACGGGATCCGCTTTTTGCCAGCCGCGGTGGGTGTCCCGCTTCAGGGCCGTGGCGCCCCCGAAGCGGCAATCCGGTCTGATTTGATGCCGTTCCCCAGTCCGCCGGATTGACCGGGGGCGACACCCGGGATCTAAGTCCCGGGACTCACGTCTCTACTGCTTACGCAGCGAGGGCGAGAGTGTTGGTCTTGTTGGCGTTTGTAAAAACGCTTGCGCTGTAACGCTCGCGGCTCTCGGCTCGCAATCCCGAAGCTCAACTGCCCCGTCGAGACCGGACGCCCCCACGAAGCTGAACTCGTTGCACTTCAGATTCTACCCGCCGGCCCCAAGCGCAGTCGACCAGAAGCTGGAGCACCTGCAGCCGGACCTGGAAAGGGTCGCGCGCGCCAACCTCAAGGAGCTGGGCGACATCCGCATCGACGACGTCCTCGCATTCATCGATCGCGGCATCGAGAACATGCCGAGCTACATGGACCTGTACCGCCGCTGGGAATCCCAGCAGTGGGCGGTGGGCGACCTGGACTTCACCCTCGACCGACAGGACTGGCTCGAAGCGACCGACCTGGAGAAGAAGTCGACCCTGTGGTCGCACCGCCTCTTCTTCAATGGCGAGGAGAGGGTCACCGCAACGCTTGCGCCTTTCGTGTGGGCGGCGCCCACGCCGGAGATCGAGATCTTCCTGTCGACCCAGATGGTCGATGAGGCACGTCACACGGTCTTCTTCGAGCGCTGGTGGCGCGAGGTGGTCGGGACCGACTCCAAAGATTTGAAGGAGCTCCTGGCCGAGATCCGCCCCGACACCAACGAGGGCTACAACACCTTGTTCTATGACCGCCTGCCCTCGACGGCACAGCGCATGGCGAGCAATCCGAAGGATTTCGATGCCTTCGTGGAAGGCGTGACGATCTACCACATCATCGTCGAGGCGACGATCGCGCTCACCGGCCAGCGCTTCGAGCTGGAGTCGATGCGCGAGATCGGCTCGACGGACCGCGGCTTCTACCGCGGCTTCACGGCGGTGGCGCGCGACGAATCACGGCACGTGAGCTTCGGCATCAAGGTGCTGCAGGAAGCGGTGCGCGAAGACCCGAAGCGATTCGCGCCGCTGATCCAGCGAACTCTGGTCGAATGCCTGCCGTTGATCGCGGGCACGCTCGAGCCGCCCGACCCGACCTACATCACCGAGTTCGGCCACACGGAGAGCGAGATCCTGCAGTTCGCGTTGGACTCGCTCAACAAGCGGCTGCGCGCGATCGGCATCAACCTCGCCGCGTAGCTGGTCGCTTCTCTCCGTTTTCGAGATATGGCGACAACCCATGACAAGCGCTGGTCGCA
>VBIU01000033.1 GCA_005880945.1 Chloroflexota bacterium
CGTGGCCGTGATCCCGATGGGCGAGGTGATGACGCGCGCGTACTACCGCATCCGCGTCGACGACCGGGCCGGCGTGCTGGCCGCGATCGGCCAGGTGTACGCCGAAGAAGGGGTCAGCATCTCGAGCTTCATACAGAAAGACGCTTGGGTCCAGGAGCGGACCGCGGAGCTCGTTGTCACCACGCATCCCTCCAGCGACGCAAGCCTGCAGCGCGCGCGCGCCCGGATCGCGAAGCTGGAGCCGGTGCACGCGGTGTCCTCTTTCCTCCGCGTCTTCTGAGCGCCATGGGCGTCATCGCTCGCTATCGCGAGTACCTACCCATCGGGCCGGCGACTCCAGAGATCGATCTGCAGGAGGGTTCGACGCCGCTGGTCCCGAGCCGGAACATAGGCAAGGCGCTCGGGCTCAAGCACCTCTATTTCAAGTACGAGGGCCTGAACCCGACCGGCTCGTTCAAGGATCGCGGCATGGTCGTCGCGGTGGCCAAAGCGCTGGAAGACGGAAGCAGGGTGCTGATGTGCGCATCCACAGGCAACACTTCCGCGTCCATGGCCGCTTACGCCGCGCGTGCGGGAGTGCGCGCGATAGTGGTCGTTCCCTCGGGCGAGATCGCGCTGAACAAGCTGTCGCAGGCGCTCATGTACGGGGCCAAGGTCGTTGCTCTCAAGGGCACTTTCGACACCGCTCTCGAGGCGGTGCGCGACCTGACGAGCCGCTATCCCGTGGCGTTGATGAACTCGATCAACCCCAACCGAGTCGAGGGCCAGAAGACCGCGGCCTTCGAGGTGGTCGACGTGCTGGGTGATGCTCCCGATTATGTTCTGCTGCCGGTCGGCAACGCGGGCAACATCACCGCCTACTGGAAGGGCTTCCGTGAGTACCACGCGGCGGGCCGGGCGACGAGGCTGCCCAGGATGGTGGGGGCGCAAGCAGAGGGAGCCGCCCCCATCGTCAACGGACACCCGGTCCCGCACCCGAAAACAGTGGCCTCGGCGATCCGGATCGGCAACCCCGCTTCCTGGGAAGGGGCGACCACCGCACGCGATGAATCGGGCGGCGTGATCGCGGCGGTGACGGACACCGAGATTCTGTCCGCGCAGATCCGGCTGGCCAACAGCGAGGGGCTGTTCGCGGAGCCGGCGTCGGCGGCGCCCCTGGCCCTCCTGTTCAGGCTCGTCCGCGAGGGCAAGATCGAAAAGGATTCGATAACGGTCGTGGTGCTCACCGGATCCGGGCTCAAGGACCCTGACGCGGCGCTCAACAACGTCGAGCCGCCGATCGAGCTCGACGGCGATGCGCGCACACTCGCTAAGGTCTTGAAGCTATGAGCGCGGTGGGATCCAGCTAGATGCGCGTCCGCGCTCCCGCGTCCATCGCCAACATCGGACCTGGCTTCGACTGCCTGGCCATGGCGATCGACCTCTGGCTGGAGGTCGAGGCCGTGCCCGCCGACTCACCGGCCTGGGACTACGAGGGCGAGGGCTCGGAATATCTCGTCTCTCATGTCAATCCGTTCTCCCATCTCGCCATGAAAGGACGCGTGCGCAGCGAGATCCCAATCGGAGTCGGGCTTGGCAGCAGCGCCGCGGCGCGTCTTGCGGCATCAGCCCTCGCGAGCCCGTGGGACGTGAAGAGCCATGTCATCGACGCCGGCGCTGACGAAGGGCATCGAGACAACGTGGCCGCCTCGGCAGCCGGGGGCATTCGCATCGTGTCGGACCATTTCGACGAGAAGCTCCCGAATCCAGGCTGGGGATTGGCCCTGTTCATCGCGCATGCGCCGGTGCCAACGGAGAAGGCGCGGGCCGTGCTTCCGGACGAGGTGTCGCGCGAGTCCGCCGTCTTCAATATCGCGCGAACCGCCCTATTGGTTCGCGCGATCACCGCCAAGCGACCGTCCCTCCTCGCCAATGCCCTGAAGGACCGGCTCCATCAGCCGCACCGATTGCATCTCTACCCCTGGACGCAGGAGGTTCTTTACGCCGCTGAGGCCGCGGGCGCCTACGGCGCGGCGATTTGCGGCGCCGGGCCGAGCGTGTTTGCGTTCTGTCCCCCGGCCCCAGCACGGCAGAGCCCTGGTCTCGCGCGTTACAGACAAGGGGATGTTCAGGACGCCGTGATCGTCCAGAAGTACGGTGGTACCTCGGTGGGGACCGCCGCACGGATCAGGCGGGTGAGCCGCCGCATCGCCGCCACGGTCAGGAGGGGAGAGCAGGTGGTGGCTGTCGTGTCCGCTATGGGAGGTACCACCGACCGCCTCATCGCGCTGGCCCAGAGCGTAAACGTGGAGCCTCCGGCGCGGGAGCTGGACATGCTCATCGCGAACGGCGAGACCATCACCGCGCCTCTCGTCGCCATGTGTCTCGAAGGCATGGGCGTTCCCGCGATATCTCTTTCGGGCCTGCAGGCCGGAGTGCGCACGAGCGCCCACCACTCCAGAGCCCGCATTCGCGACATCGACCCGAGTCGAATCCTGGAGGCCCTTCGCGAGGGCAAGGTGCCTGTGGTCGCAGGCTTCCAGGGCGTCACCGAGAACCTCGAGGTCACCACGCTCGGCCGCGGTGGATCCGACACCACGGCGGTCGCGCTCGCGGCGGCACTAAAGGCTGAGTCTTGTGAGATCTACACGGACGTCGACGGCATCTTCACCGCCGACCCGAAGGTGGTACGGTCGGCGCGCAAGCTCAGCCACATCCGCTATGACGAGATGCTCGAGCTGGCCGCGGTGGGCGCACGCGTTATGCACCCGCGCGCCGTGGAGATCGGCGAGCTCTACAACGTTCCGATCCACGTGCGCTCGAGCTTCCACGACCGCGTCGGTACCATGATCGTCGCCCAGGTCCCCATGGAAGAAAGACAGCGCGTGCGCGGGATCGCGCAGGAATCGAACGTTGCGAAGATCACCATCCTCGGCGTTGCCGATCGCCCCGGCGTGGCGGCCGCGATCTTCGAACCGCTGGGCAAGGCCGGCATCTCGGTGGACGTCATCGTGCAGAACATCGGTCGCTCGGGGCATACAGACCTGACGTTCTCCGTTGCCGAGTCCGACCTCAAAGCCGCTGAGAAGCTGGTTCGGGCTGCCATCAAGAAGGTTGGGGCGAGGAAGGTGTCCTCGGCGGTTGGGATCGCCAAGCTGTCGATAGTCGGCACCGGCATGCTCGGGACGCCCGGCATCGCGGGGCGCATGTTCCGCGCCCTGGCTGATGCCGGCATAAATATCGAAATGATCAGCACCTCGGAGATCCGCATCACGTGCCTGGTCGCGCGCGACCAGGTGGAGAAAGGCGTCCGCGTCCTCCACAAGACGTTCGAGCTCGAGCAGAAGTAGTGCCCGTTAACGTCGCGATCGTCGGCCCCACTGGGTCGGGCAAAACGACGCTGTTCAACGCGCTCATATCGGGTCGCGGAGCTGACGGCGTTGGCATGGTCGACGTGCCCGACGAACGACTGGATCGCCTCGCTGCCGCGGTCAAGCCCCTCAAGACGACCGCGGCCCAGGTGCGTGTCGAAGACACCCCGCCGGGCAGCCGTGCGCAACGCGTCGCGTTTGCACGCCAGGCCGACGTGCTGGTCAAGGTCGCCCGCTGCTTCGGCCCGGACCCGGATCCCGCCGCCGAGCTGGAGGAGTTCGCGCTCGACCTTGTGCTTGCCGACCTCGCGTCGGTCGAGCGCAGGCTCGAGATCGTGGCCAAGGAGGCCCGCGCAGGAAAGAAGGACGCGCAGAGCGAGCACGATGTGCTGACCGCCGCCAAGGCCCACCTCGACGGCGGCAAGGAGCTGCGCACGCTCACGCTGGAGTCCGACCAGCGCGAACTCCTCATGGGCGTGTTCCCGGTGACTATGAAACCCGCCGTCTACGTCGCCAACTCTGCGGACCAGCTGCTGCCGGGGGGAGGCGAACCAGCCGCCAAAGTTGCCAGGCTCGCGAACGCGGAGCGCGCGCCCGCGATCGTTCTATCCGCGCGCCTCGAGTCCGAGCTGGGAGAGCTTGATCCCGCCGAGCAAGCCGAGATGCGGGCAGGCTACGGCATCGACGAATCGGGATTGGGGCGCATCGCGCGCGCGGTGTGGGAGGCCGGCGGACTCATCACGTACTTCACGGCAGGCGAGCCCGAGGTCAGGGCGTGGCCCTGCGAGCGTGACGCGCCGGCACCGATTGCCGCCGCTAAAATCCACACCGACTTCGAGAAGCACTTCATCCGCGCGGAGGTGACCTCGGTCGATGAGCTCGTGGCCGCAGGTTCGATGGACGCGCTTCGCGCCGCGGGAAAGCTGCGCGTGGAGGGGCGTGAGTATCGCGTCAAGGACGGCGACGTGGTGTTCTTCCGCGTCGGCCGCTAGAGCCCGGCTAGAAGATCGGGGCTCCCGTTAACAGCAGCCACACCTGGTTGAACAGGAATATCAGCAGGCCCACGAGGATGATCAGCAGCACATAGCGCATGTCGGGTCTAACGGCAAGGGTAGCTCGTGACTTGCGATTTCTGGTCGTCAGCGCCGCTTTCCTGCGCCATCATTTAGGTATGGCCCAGCTTCGATTCAGCGGGGCTCATGTGTGGGTGAGGGTCGAAGGCCAGGAGGCGGTTCTCGGCCTCAGCGATTACCTCCAGGACCAGATGGGGGAGATCACCGTGCTTGAGCTGCCTGACCTCGGCGACGTGCTTCGCGCCAGGAGGCGGATGGGACACGTTGAGTCGGAGGAGGCCTCGTCGCCGATCGAGGCGCCGATCACCGGGGAGGTGATCGAGGTCAATTCGGAGGCCATCGAGAACCCGGACATCGTGAACACCGAGCCTTACGCCACGGGCTGGTTGCTTCGGGTCCGGATCGAAGACCCGAGTGAGCTCGACGAGCTGATCAGCGAAGAGGAGTACGCAGAGCTCACGACGGAAGTCTGAAGTCTGAAAATAACGCCTCGTGTTTAGGGGCAGGCTCTGGCGCGACGGCGAGTTTCTCAAGCTCTGGGCCGGCCAGGGGATCAGCGAGATCGGCAGCCAGGTCAGCGCGCTCGCCCTTCCGACCGTGGCGATCCTGCTGCTGGGCGCGACACCTTTTCAGGTGGGGCTGTTGGCGGCCCTTGAGAATCTTGCCTTCCCGGTGCTCGGACTGTTCGCCGGCGTGTACGTCGACCGGCTGCGCCGGCGGCCGATCATGATCGCTTGCGACCTCGGCAGGTTGCTCGCTCTGGCGAGCGTACCGGTCGCATTCGCTTTCCACGCGCTTGCGATGCCGCAGCTCTATGTGGTGGCCCTGGTCACGGGCGTGGGCACTGTGTTCTTCGACGTTGCATATCAGTCTTACCTGCCCGCGCTGATAGCGCGCGCCGACCTGGTCGAGGGCAACACAAAGCTGACGGTGACCGGCTCGGTGGCGCAGATGGCGGGGCCGGCGCTCGCCGGTTTCTTGATCCAGCTCGTCGGACCGGCGCGAGCCGTCGCGGCCGACGCCGCCTCCTTTCTTGTGTCTGTCGCATCGCTGTGGTGGATACGGCGCCCCGAGCCTGCGCCCAAACCGGCTGCGGAATCTGGCCGCCGCGGCTTCTTCTCCGAGATGTGGGAGGGCATCCAGGTTGTTTTCGGCAATCCGACCATATGGAAGATCGCCGGCACCACGTCGACCTCGAACCTGGGTTCGAACGTCTTTTTTGCCGTCTATCTGATCTTCGCCTATCGGGTCCTGCACCTCAGCCCCGGCACGATCGGCCTCATCTTCGGCGCGGGCGCTGTTGGCGGGCTTCTCGGCGCGCTGAGCGCCTCATGGATCGCGCGCCGTCTTGGCCTTGGGCCCACCTTGTTCATCACGAGCGTGGTCAGCGGATTGGCGTTGATCCTGGTCCCGCTGGCCCAGTTCGGCTGGGCAGTGCCACTGCTGCTCGCGTCGACGGTGATCATGAGCTTCGGCAATCCCGTCTACAACATCAACCAGGTCAGCCTCCGCCAGGCGATCACCCCAGACCGGGTGCAGGGTCGCATGAACGCCACTGTGCGCACGATCATCTGGGGCACCATGCCGATCGGCGCGCTGATCGGCGGTCTGATCGGAAGCAGTTACGGGCTCATGCCTGCGATGTACATCGGCATCGCCATCTCGACCTTGGCGGGAGCGTGGATCCTCTTGGGCCCGATCCGCTTGCGCGTCCAGCCGGAGCCGGTCTAGCGGCTACGGAATCCCATATGCCCGGCGGGTGCTCGTCCTGACGAGCACGTAGAGCACCGGGATGCCGAGAAGGATCAGTGACCAGGCGGCCGCGACGATCACCGCGGCGATCCATCCCCACGGCCTGTGCTTCCTCAATCCGAAATAGGCAGTCGCGTGCAAGCAGGCCGCGGCCACCACGAAGAAGAAGACCAGAGCCACCTCGACCCACACGAACGTCGACACATCGGACTTCACACCGGCCGACAAGACTGCTTGTCGAAGCTGGTCGCGGCCCGCCGGCGCGGCTACCACGGCGGCGAACTGGGCCAGCTGGACGAGCCAGAAGACCGCCCCGGCGCCGAAAATGAAAGGCAGCCATCGAAGGCCTGATGGCGGCGCCGTCTTGGGCGGCGCGGGGTCGAAAGGTTGCGATCCCGCGCCGGGCGGGGGGCGGGTCGACGGGCCGGTCATCGCCATATCGTCCTCTCAGGGATGAAAATGGGTGTAAAGGCTTGACAGTCACAACATTCGGCGGTATAACTGCGCCGGGACACAACATATCGTAGCCAACGTCTCATCCAGTTGAGTCCCACGGCCCAACGACAGGCAGGCGGAACACCCCAAAGACGTCGCACTCCACGCTGCAGAACAGGCTCTCCCCACCGCCTGCCTGTTCTATCCTCCCCGCCCGCGGGCAGGTGCCATTCCTCTGGGGTCCCTGCGCCAGCGCGGGAGAGGGCCCGGCCAGAGTGGACTTGCCTGTACGACGGACCTTTAAACTCATGCTCACATGAGCCGGAAGAGCAAGAAGAAGGGCAGGGGCGCGAAATTCAGACCCCCTGTGCGGGCGGCCGGCACGCCGGGAGCGCCCGGCCAGCCGCTGACGCAGCGAAGCGTCTCGCAGGCCCGGGTCGGCGGGGACCAGGCTCTCGTGCGCGCTGTCGAAATGTCCTTGGGCGCGCGCAACCAGGTCGTCAAGGGCCGCGGAGGCCACCGCATCATCGAATCCGCGGACCCGGCCATCCCCCTCGACCGCGTTCCCTATTTCACGAAAGACCTCGTGCGCCTCGCTGTGGTGGGCGCCGCGATGCTGGTTCTCCTGGCTGTCGGTTCCGTGGCGGTGCCCCTGATCGTCAGGTAGCAACGCGCTCTTCGTAAGAACGTGGACTCCTCTACGTCGCAGGGCTAGAGTTGCCGCCATGTCAGCTACCACAACCAGCGATACGCCCGCCAACGCGTTGAAGCATGCGCTGCGCGTTCGCCGTCGACGAGGCCACGTTCGGGGAGCGGCTGGCCGACAGGATCTCGGCAGGCATCGGCTCGTGGCCGTTCCTGATCGTGCAGTCGATTGCGGTTGCCATCTGGCTCGTCGGCAACGCCATCCTGTTCTTCCATTTCGACCCCAAGCCTTTCATCCTGCTGAACCTCCTGTTCTCCGTTCAGGCCGCGTACACAGGTCCGGTGCTTCTGCTTGCAGGCAACCGGCAGGCCCAGAAGGACCGGCTCACTCTCGAGCACGCGTGCGACGAGGCCGACAAGGCGGACCACCAGAACGTTCAGATCCTCAAGGCGATCGAAGCGAACACCCAGGTAACCATCGCGATCCTTAGGCACGTCGAAACGCTCGTGTCGGACCACATAAAGGAGAAGAGAGGCTAGGCGCGGGGGCCGTACCCTCAGGCGCGGATACACTCACCTCGTGCGGGTGATCCTTTTCACAGGCAAGGGTGGAGTCGGCAAGACATCGGTCGCGGCGGCCACGGCGGTTCAGTGCGCGCGCGCCGGATACCGAACGGTGGTCATGAGCACCGATCCCGCTCATTCGCTCGGCGACTCGTTCGACGTCGAGCTCGGGACCGACCTCACGGAGATCTCGGAGAACCTATGGGCGCACGAAGTCTCGTCGCTCCATGAGATGCAGCGCCACTGGGCGAAGCTACATGAGTACGCCGTCGAGGTTTTCGCGACACAGGGCCTGGACGAAGTCGTCGCCGAGGAGGTGGCGAACCCGCCGGGCATGGATGAGATTGCGTCCTTGATGTGGATCAAGCACTACGCGCAGCGTGACGAGCACGAGGTCTTGATCGTCGACTGCGCGCCGACCGGCGAGACCCTGCAGCTCCTCACGTTCCCGGATGCCGCGAAGTGGTGGCTCGACAAGGTCTACCCGTGGGAGCGGCGTGCAATGCGCGTTGCGCGCCCCGTGCTCCAGCCGATGATGGGCATCCCGCTTCCATCCGACGAGGTTTACGCGTCGCTGAAAGACCTGCTTCTCGACCTCGGTGGCATGCGCAAGGTGCTCACCGACCCTGCCATCACCACGGTTCGAATCGTTTTGAACCTGGAGAAGATGGTGGTCAAGGAGGCCAAGCGTGCCTTCAGCTACCTGAGCCTGTTCGGATACGTGACCGATGCGGTGATCGTCAACCGCCTCCTTCCAAGCGAGGTCCATGACGAGCTGTTCAAGAAGTGGCAGCGCATCCACAAGCGATACGAGGCTGAGGTGGAGCAGTCGTTCGGCGGCATTCCAATCCTCAACGTTCCGCTGTTCGACCAGGAGGTGGTCGGAGAGAAGATGCTGATGCGCATGGCCAAGGCGACGTACGGCGACCGCGATCCGGCCGGGCATTTCGCGACATCGAGCCCGCAGAGAATCGACAAGGAGGGGTCCGACTACGTCCTCACCTTGAAGGTCCCGTTTGTTGATCGCTCCGCGGTCGATCTGAGCCGCCACAACGGCGAGCTCTATGTAACTGTGGGCAACTACCGGCGTGAGATCGCGCTGCCTAGCGTGCTCGCCAGGCGCGACACTGCCGGGGCGACCATCCAGGACGGCGAGCTGCGCGTGCGGTTCGCGCGACCGAAGGCGCCTAAATGACCCGTGACGGGGAGCGCCTCATCGAGCTCATCAACGAGCTTGGTTCGCGGGTCACCCATGTCGTATCCGACATGGTTCCACCTGCGGCGCAGGTCCACCTGCTCAACGCCCAGCGAGAGCTGGTCACCGCGCTCATGCTGATTTACGAGCACCGAGTGGCGACGACGCCGCCCGCGCGGACGAGACGGGCCACCGCCTCATCGCAGCGGACCTCGCGCCGCCGGTCTCCAAGGCGCGTGGGCAAGATCCCCATCGAGTGAGCCTGTTCGTCGCTTTCGTTCTGGCGGCGCTTCTGCTCGTGCCCGCTCTGCTGGTGGCGATCCCGGTTCATGAGATGGGACATGCGGCGGCCGCGTACTTCCAGGGCGACCGATCGGTTCGGTACTTCGGATACTTCACGCTCGACCCACGCCGGTTCCTGGACCCGCTGGGGGTGATCGCGGTCTTCATTGCCCTGGTCGGTTGGGGCCGCCGCGTGCCTGTCCAGCCGAACCGGATCAGCACCATGCGACAGCGCATAGTCCATCAGCTCGGCGGGCCGGCGGCCAACCTTGTCGTGGCGGTCGCTCTGGGCGCCGTGTTGCGATTTCTGACGGCGATGGGGCTGCACTCCACTCTCGACCTATCGGTTGGCCTGGTCGGGGCCGCGCTCTACGCGATCGTCTTCCTGAACCTCTCGATCTTCGCGTTCCAGCTGCTGCCCATCCCCGGACTGGACGGTTGGGAGGTCGTGGAGACGCTGTTCCGCAGCCGCAATCCGCGCTTCTTCTTCAACGTCTCCGCGCGCCGGCAGCAGATCTGGATCGGAGCGATCGTCATCCTCTTTCTCTTTCAGCTTTTTCAGGGCGCCAGCCTGCTCGCCCTCGTCATGTCTCCCTTCTACACGCCCGCGAGCCTAATCTCATTGGGTCAATGCAGCGGTTACGCGATACCCGGCCTGACAGGTCTGTATCCCTGCCTGCCGTTGGGACGCTGATCAACCAGTCCGGCTACGCGGCCCTGGTGGGTGATTTCGGACGTGCGAGGGTGGTCGAAGCGCTGCGGGAGCAGATTGCCACCGAACGCGGCTCGAGCGCGGTGTCAGACAGCAAGCGCCTCACGCAGGTCGAAGCCCGGCTGCGCGCCGCGGTTGCGCCCCGGCTTCGCCGCGTGATCAACGCGAGCGGCGTGATCCTGCACACCAACCTCGGCCGGGCGCCGCTTTCCCGGGCAGCGGTCGAGGCGGTGGCGGCCGTCGCCGGCTCCTATAGCAACCTCGAGCTCGATGTCGACTCGGGACGCCGGGGCGAGCGTGCCGCCCTCCTCTCCGGTCTGCTCACGTCGCTGTTCGAGTGCAGCGCGGCGCTGGTCGTGAACAACAACGCGGCCGCCATCCTCCTGGCGCTGACTGCGCTCTGCAAAGGTCGTGAGGTGATCGTGTCGCGCGGGCAGCTGGTCGAGATCGGCGGCTCGTTCCGCATGCCGGACGTGATGCGACTGTCGGGAGCGCGGATGGTCGAGGTCGGCACCACCAACCGCACACGGGCAGATGACTTCGAGCAGGCCGTGACCACGCGGACAGGAGCGCTGCTCCGTGTGCACACATCCAACTTCCGCGTCTCCGGCTTCACGGAGTCGGCGACGCTGGCTGAGATGGCGCGGGTCGCTCGAGCTCACGAGCTGATGCTTCTCGACGACCTCGGCAGCGGAGCGACGGAGCCCATTGCCGACGAGCCCACCGTCGCCGACTCGCTCCGCCATAGCGACGTGGTCACTTTCTCAGGGGACAAGCTCGTCGGCGGACCGCAGGCCGGCATAGTGCTCGGCGCCACCGAGCTTGGCGCGGCCGCGGTCAGGAAGATGTCCCGGCATCCGTTGGCGCGAGCGCTGAGGATCGACAAGCTGACCCTGGCGGCGCTCGAGGCGACGCTCAAGCAGCGGCTGACCGGTCGCCTAGAGGACATACCGGTCGAGCGAATGCTGCGAGTGCCGGTCGAAGAGGTCCGCCGCCGCGCCGCGCTGTGGTCGGTGAAGCTCGAGGAGCGAGGGGTGCGGACACGGCTGGTCTCGGGCGAGTCGGCGGTCGGCGGCGGCTCGGTGCCCGGCCATGGCCTGCCCACGACTCTGGTGGCAATCGAAGGGCCGGCCTCACGCCTGGCGGCGGCCATGCGGCGCGGCGACCCTCCGGTGATCGCCCGGATCGAGGCAGGCGCCTGCTGCCTTGACCCGCGCACCGTATTGAAGGGCGAGGACGAGACGCTTATCGATGCCGTGGAGGTGGCAGCGCGGAGCCTCGAGGGGTGAGCGACCACTCGTTCGTCGTTGGGACGGCGGGCCACATCGACCATGGCAAGTCGACTCTCATCACAGCGCTGACCGGCATCGATCCGGACCGGCTCGACGAGGAAAAGCGCCGGGGCATGACCATCGACCTGGGATTCGCGCATATGCGACTGCCGGGCGGTCGCGAGGTCGGGATCGTGGACGTTCCTGGGCATGCCCGATTCATCAGGAACATGCTCGCGGGGACGCATGGAGTGGACGCGGTGATGCTCGTGGTGGCGGCCGACGAGGGCGTGATGCCGCAGACGCGCGAGCACCTGGAGATAGTGGACCTGCTGGATGTGAGCCGCGGCCTCGTCGTCATCTCGAAGGTCGACCTCGTCGACGAGGCGTGGCTCGAGCTGGTGACGGCCGAGGTGCGGGAGGCGCTCAAGGAAACCGCCCTGGCGGGAGCGGTGGTGCTCCCGGTTTCGGCGGTCACCGGCCGCGGCCTGTCCGAGTTGAAGGCGGCGCTGGACGAGCTGCTCGATGAAGCCACGCCGCGAGCCGACGTTGGCCGTCCGCGCCTGCCCGTCGATCGCGTTTTCACGATGAGCGGGTTCGGCACCGTCGCGACGGGCACGCTCGCGGACGGATCCATCAACGTCGGAGATGAGCTAGAGGTAGTGCCGCGGCGCCGGCTCGTCAGGGTCCGGGGCCTGCAGCGGCACAACCACAGCGTCGAGACGGCGCTCCCCGGAAGCCGGGTCGCGGCAAACATCGCCGGCGTCGAGAAGAGCGAGCTCGCCCGCGGCGACGTGCTCGCGCTGCCAGGCAGCCTGCAATCAACGCGCCGGATCGATGCGAAAGTGCGCGTGGTCGCCTCGGCGCCCCGGCCTGTGCGCCACGGAGCAGAGCTGCAGCTGCACACCGGCACCACGGAGGTCGGGTGCCGCGTCATCGTGCTCGACGGCGACGCGATCGAACCGGGCGAGGCCGGTTGGGTTCAGCTGTACCTCGATCGCACGGTCGCCGCCGCCCCCAACGATCGTTTCGTCTTGCGGGTGCCGAGCCCATCGCTGACGCTGGCGGGGGGCCGTTTCGTGGACGTCGCGCCGCGCAAGCACGCGCGTCACGACACTGCCGTGAGCGAATCGCTCGGCCGCCGGGCAGCAGGCGACGTGCTCCAGGAGGAGCTTCGCAAATATCCCCGAGGCGTAGCGGCGAGCGCCCTGCTCAAGGCGACAATGGCGCCCGATTCCGATCTCGAGGGTCTTCGGGCGCATCGAGTCGGTGAGTGGCTGTACGCCGACGAAGCGTGGAACGCGCTGGCGTCGCAGGCTACCGACGAGGTCGCGGCGTACCACGCGGCGCACCCGATGCGCCACGGGATGGCGCGCGAGGAGCTGAGAAGCCGTCTCAGGTTGACGTCGAGCTCATTTCCAGCGGTCCTGGCGAGCCTGGTGGGAGAGGGCAGGCTCGAGGAGAGGGACGGGGCGATCGCCGCGCCGGATCACCAGGTCGCCGTCCAGACATCAGACGGACCGGCCGCGCGCCTTCTGCAGCTTCTCGGTGAGCATCCCTTCGCCCCGCCGTCGCTCTCTGAAGCGATGGAGCGAACCGGAGCCGGGCCCGAGGTCGTGCGCGCGCTTGCACAGCGAGGCGAGGTCGTACGTGTGAGCGACGAAATCGGATTCACGCGGGCCGCATACGCTGAAGCTGTCGCGATCGTGAAGGACTTGATCGCCACCTCGGGATCTGTCACTGTCGCGCAGCTGCGCGATCGAATGGGCGCCAGCCGCAGGCCGGTGCTCGCGCTCCTGGAACATCTGGACGGTGAAAGGGTGACGAGGCGCGTCGGCGACCAGCGAGTCCTTTTTCGCTAACCTTCGGCCATGCGAATAGCCGAGCTGCTCGGCCGCAGCCGGCCGACCATCTCATTCGAGTTCATGGCCCCTCGGGACGAGACAGAGGTGGAGGTCCTCGAGAAGACGATTGCGGCGCTGGCGGGCCACGCGCCGGACTGGGTCTCGGTCACGTATCGGTTGCGCACCGGGGACAAGACGCTCGAGCTGGTTACCCGGATCAAGCGGCAGTACCACATCGAGGCGATGGCTCATCTGACTTGCGCGAACTCGGTCGACCAGACCCGCCACATCCTCAACTGGATGGAGCGGGAGGGTGTCGCCAACGTGCTCGCGCTTCGTGGCGACCCGCAGGAATCAGACGACCATTTCGTGCCGGCCGACCCTGAGCTCGCCCACGGCAGCGACCTTGTCGCATTCGTACGCCGCAACGGCTACGGTTTTGGCATAGGGGCGGCGTGCAGCGCTGAGAAGCACCCGGAGAGCCCCGACCTCGACCACGAGTTTCGGTACATGAAGCTCAAGGTCGATGCGGGCGCCGACTTCCTGGTGACGCAGCTGTTTTTCGACAACCGGTTCTACTTCGACCTGGTCGCGCGAGCGCGCGCAGCCGGCATCAAGGTGCCGATCGTCCCTGGCCTGATGCCGGTCCAGAGCCGCCGCTCGCTGGCGCACATGACCGCGATGTCGGGCGCCACCGTCCCGTCAGCGCTGCGACGAACGATCGACGAACAGCCCGACGACGATGCCGTCCGAAGGTTCGGTGTCGAGCATTGCATCGCGCAGTGCGCCGAGCTGCTCGAAGCGGGCGTGCCCGGGCTGCACTTCTACACCTTCAACCGGGCAAAGGCGCCGATCGAGATCCTGGCCGCGCTGCGGGGCCAGCAGCTGATCGCTTCCTGATCCGGCGCGCCGCGCGATTACATTAGGCCGAGCATGTTGGCCGGAATCGATCTTGGCGGGACCCAGGTGCGCGTGGCGCTGGCGCGCTCCGACGGCCAGCTGATCGCCAGCTTCAAGACTAAGACCCCACTGCTCGGCACACCGCAGCGCGTGGTCGAGTGGGCGGCGTCGGAGATCGAGCGGAATCGAGGTCGGGAAAAGGTGCGCAGCATCGCCATCGGTGCTCCGGGCCCCATCGACGTCGAGCGCGGCATCCTAGTCAATCCTCCAAACCTCCCCGGCTGGCGCAATGTCCCGCTGGCGGCGATGCTGAGGCAGGCCACCGGCAGCCAGGTCCACGTGGCCAACGACGCCGATATGGCCGGCCTTGGCGAGTTCCATCGCGGGGCCGGTCGCGGCACGCGGAACATGCTCTACATCACATGGTCCACCGGGGTCGGTGGTGGACTGATCGTCGACGGCAAGCTCCACCGCGGCGCCCACGGGACGGCCGGCGAGGTGGGGCACATGATCATCGACCCGAACGGCCCGCTCGACCAATGCGGGCAGCATGGCTGCCTGGAGGTGTTCTGTGGCGGCGCGAACCTGGCGCGAGAGACCGGCCATCCGGCCGCCGAGCTCTTTGCCGCTGCCGCGCGCGGCGACAAGCATGCCGGGATGGTTGTGGAGCGGGCCGCGCGCTACATGGGGATGGCGTTGATCAGCCTCACGAACGCGTTGGACCCGGAGATGTTCGTGATGGGTGGCGGGGTCACGCGCTCGTGGGGCCTGGTGCAGCCGATGATGCTGGAGACGCTGCGCTCCTCTCCATTCATCAGGCCCGCCCGGCGGCCGCGGTTGCGCCGAGCCCGCCTGGGCGACCGCGCGGGGCAGGTTGGAGCGGTCGAATGGGCTCGGATCAACCAGTAGACGACCGCCAGCTGCTCGGTCTCCTGAAGCAGGCGTCGGGCGACCTGGGTGCCAGGGCCTGGGTGGTCGGCGGCTATGTTCGGGACCACCTGCTCGGGCGCGCCCAGCCGGACCTGGACGTCGTGGTCGAGGAAGGCGGCGCGGGACGGCTGGCGGAACGCTTTGCACGGCTGGCCGGAGCTGGACCTCCCGTCACCTTCGAGCGGTACGGAACGGCACAGGTCACCCTGCCGGGCCACCTGGTGGAGTTCGTGTCTGCTCGTTCCGAGTCATACGCCCCGGAGTCCCGCAAGCCGGACGTGCGACCGGCGACTCTCGAAGAGGACCTCCGGAGGCGCGATTTCACAGTCAACACGCTCTTGATGGACTTCGACGGGAACATTCACGATCGGCTCGGAACCGCAAAGGCGGACCTCGAGGCTCGCGTCCTGCGCACGCCCGCCGACCCGCTTCAGACCTTCAACGACGACCCGCTGCGCATGCTCCGGGCTGTGAGGTTCGCCGCGCAGCTCGGATTCGCGCTGGCTCCGAACCTGGTGCCGGCGATGCGACAGCTGAGCGGCCGCCTCGCCTCCCCGGTGGTTTCGGTCGAGCGCACAGCCGACGAGCTTCGCAAGATGCTCGTTTCGGAGCGACCGCGCCTGGCGCTCGAGCTGCTGGACGCCGGCGGCCTCCTCGAGGTGGTGCTGCCTGATCTGGCGGCGTGCAAGGGGGTCGAACAGGGCGGATACCACACCCACGACGTATTCGGCCACACGCTGCTGGCACTGGGGCTGACCCCGGCCGACCTGGTGGTCAGGCTGGCCGCCGTCTTTCACGACGTCGGCAAGCCGTCCACCGCGACTCCGGATGGAGCCTTCACTGGTCACGAGGAGGTCGGGGCCCGCATCACAAGAGCGGCACTCGAGCGCCTCCGCTTCTCTCAGAAGGAGATTGATGCAGTCGTCGTCCTGGTGCGGCTGCACCTTCGCCCGGTCTACTACCGCTCGGAGTGGTCCGACGGTGCTGTGCGCCGGCTGGCACGAGACGCCGGGGCGCAAATCGAAAGACTGATGGCGCTCGCGCGAGCAGACGTGGGGGCCTCCGCCTACCCCGAGCCAGAGAAGCTGGACGAGCTCGCGGCTCGCCTGGCGACGGTGCTGTCGGAGCGCCCCACCCGCCTGGCGCCACCTGTCGATGGGGAGGACATAATGCGCGCGCGCGGCATCCCGCCCGGTCCCGAGGTGGGGAGGATCAAGGAGCGGCTGGGCGAGCTGATCCTCGACGGCGAGATCGAGCCGTCGCGCGAAGCTGTTCTCGCGTACCTGCAGTCGCATCCGGATTTCTGAAATGAACGGCTCTTGCCAACCCTGCAGCCGCTATGCTGCGAACGGTGGGACCAGCGGGGGGCTGGGTAAGGGAGGTCCAGATGACGGACATCGGATTGGAGACGGTTGCGATTTCCGGCAGCAATGGTGGGCCCGACCCCGCCGGCGTCGAGAAGACGACGGTTCTGGGCCGGGAGGACGCCATATCGGGCCGTCTGCAGCTACGCGGCGGAGGCCAGCTGCTAGGTAACTTCAGCGGGCAAATCGAGTGTGACGGCGACCTTCTCATAGGACCGGAAGCGCATGTCGAGGCGGACATCCGCACCGTCAGGGTGACGATCGCGGGTTTCCTGCGCGGCAATGTCGTCGCCCAGAGCCGCCTCAAGATCACCAATACCGGACGTCTCGAGGGTGACGCGAAGGTGGGCGCGTTGGTGGTGCAGGAAGGGGGCGTTCACCACGGTGTGATCAGGGTTCACCCGGAGGGCGTTCCCGAGAGGGAGGACCAGATCATCGTGGACTCCACAGCGCATCCTGGGGTAGCCGCCGTAAAGAGCATCCCCGACCCGGTTGGCCGCGTAAGGAAGTTCTGGGGTGAGTTCTTCTAGGGGCGCGTCCGGGAGGTCATCCGGAGCCCCGGGTCGCGCATCGAGGGGTTTGGGCGCCTTGCTTAAGTCTTCCGGGCCTCGGCAGAGCGGGAGGCGACGCCTGAGCGACGTCCCGCTCGACGAGGACGAGGTGCTGATCGACGGGTTTGACGCGACGCTGGCCGGAATCAAGGTGCATGTCACGGCGGTGCTCGAACGGACCTGCGTGTATGTGGACCGAACCGGGGATCGCCGTTTGGCGAGCAAGAAGGACCTCTGGGTGGAAGCCGACAAGCTGCCCATCCGCCGACGCGGCACCGGCTAGAGATTCGGATACGCTACCCGGCGCCATGATGACCCGGGAGAAATAGATTTGGACCAAGAGATGGACCGAAACCTAGCCCTGGAGCTGCTCCGGGTGACCGAGGCAGGGGCCCTTGCCGCAGCTCCTCTCCAGGGTCGAGGGGACAAGATGGGCGCCGACGGGCGAGCGGTCGAGGCCATCAGGAGCGCCCTCGCGTCTGTGGACATGAGGGGCACCGTCGTCATCGGTGAAGGCGAGAAGGACGAGGCGCCGATGCTCTACTTCGGCGAGCAGATCGGCAACGGGCTCGAGCCCGAGCTGGACGTTGCGGTCGATCCGATCGAGGGCACCAGCCTGACCGCGGCGGGACTTCCCGGAGCGATCTCGGTCATTGCGCTGGCGGAGCGAGGCACGATGTTCACGACCCACGTGCACTACATGCACAAGCTCGTGGTCGGCCGCAGGGCGCGCGGCGTGATCGACCTCGACATGGACGTCGAATGGAACCTGCGCCGCATCGCCAAGGCCGAAGGATTGCCGCCGCAGGAGCTGACCGTGGTCGTGCTCGAGCGACCCCGAAACGCCGACGTCATCGCCCAGATCCGCGACGTCGGCGCGCGCATAAAGCTGATCACCGCCGGCGATGTGGGTGGCGCGCTCGAGGCGGCTCTCGAGATGAGATTCGGCATCCACTGCATGATGGGGTCGGGCGGCTCGACGGAAGGCGTCCTGGCCGCTTGTGCCGTCAAGGCCCTGGGCGGTGACATGCAGGCCAAGTTGCTGCTTCGCGATGACGATGACAGCAAGGTCGCCGTCAAAGAGGGGCACCAGCCGAACAAGGTCCTGTCGATCGACGACCTTTGCTCTGGCAACAACATCTTCTTCGCCGCCACCGGCATCACCTCGGGCGAGCTGCTCAAGGGAGTTCGATACGAGGACGTTTACGCGTATACGCAATCGATGGTCCTTCGCTCTGCGTCAGGAACCATGCGCATAGTCGATGCGTATCACCCGATCGATAAGCTGCGCGTCAAAGAGCTGCTGCCGGAGCAGGTCGTGGCCCGGCCGGGTACAGCCTGAGCGCCACCGAAGCCGGGCAGTTCCTCGGTGCGGCCGGCAAGTCGCTCAATCGGGAGCATTGGCAATGGATCGCGGTCGCGCGCATCCTGTCCAGGCAGCGCCCGACGACAGCGGCTGTGGAGGGGGTACTCGATCCCTTGCTCTCAGGCGCCGACCAGAACATGGTCAACGCGTTCACCGGCGGGTTCAGGGTCGCGCAGATCAAGCAGGCGATCGAGAGGGCGCTGCCCGAGCCCGCGGCGGCGGCCGCCGCGCTGGAGTCGGCGCAGATCGTCGCCCTCGCGATCCTGGTCCGCGAGCAGCTGTACCCGATTCAGTTCGCGTCCATATACAGGCCTTTCGCGACTGTGCTTCCCGGGCCCGACTATCAGCCGCCGCCGTCGGTCGACCGGCAGATCGCGGCCTTCCTGCAGCGTCTGCCGGCGCTTACGGGTGAGGCCGAGGCGGAGGTGGCAGTGGTCGCAAAAGTCCTGGGCGAGCCCCCCAAACCGGCCGGGCTGCCCGGCGCGCTTGGGACGACGCTGCCGGCCCGGCCTCACGAGATAGACCCCGCGGCTCTCTACACGTCCGCCTGGAGGTCGGCGATCGCGATTGCAAACCAGTCCGGGCGCACCAACGCGTTTCGCGCTGCGCAAGGCGGAGCGGAGCAGAGAGCCCCGCATGACGGCTCGGGAATCGTCGGCTCAGCCGGAGTGGCGGCGGGTGCCATCTTCCTGCGGGAGATGATGCCGATCGAGCAGGTCCTGTTGCTGTATGAGCCGTTCGCCGCAGCCTTCCCCTACGAAACGCTGCTCTAGGCCGGCCGGTTGGGAGAGGGTCCCAGGCTCTCGCCGGCATCGAGATGAGGCGACTCGATCACCAACGCCACGAGGCCGCCCTCGGATCCCGTCTCGTGCCACTCGCCGCCGTCCCAGTACACAGCCTCCCCTTCTCTGATGGGCGTTCGCTCATCGGACTGGGTTCGAAACCAACCTTCCCCCTCCACGACAGCAAGCAGCTGTGGGCCGGACGCCTGGTGAAGTCCGATCAAGCCGCCGGCGCCGAGGCGCATGCATCCAACGTGCAATTCGGGGCTGTGAAACAAGCGCGAGATCACGAAGTCGCTCCCGTGCTGCGTCACCCTGCGGCCAAGCGACGAATCGAAACGGAAAGTGCGCGCTATGCGGTTCTGACCCCTGCCGCCTTCTCCAGGCCCAGCTCTTCCACCGCGGACTCGCGCATCTTGAACTTCTGGACCTTGCCCGTGACCGTCATCGGGAACGAATCGACGAACTTCCAGTGGCGAGGGATTTTGAAAGAGGCGATCTTGCCCTTGCACCAGGCGGCGAGGTCCTCACCGGTCACTGTCGCGCCCTCACGCGGCTTGACCCACGCCATGACCTCCTCGCCGTACTTCTCAGAAGGCACCCCGATGACCTGCACGTCCGCGATGTCGGGATGGCTGTAGAGGAACTCCTCCACCTCGCGCGGGTAGATGTTCTCGCCGCCGCGAATGATCATGTCCTTGATCCGGCCGACGATATTGATGTATCCCTGGTCGTCCATGGTTGCGAGGTCTCCGGTGTGCATCCAGCGGGCCGGATCAACGGCCTGCTGAGTCGCCTCGTCGTTGTTCCAGTAACCGCGCATGACGATGTAGCCGCGACTGCACAGCTCGCCGGTCTCGCCGCGTGGAACGACGTCGCCTGTCGCCGGATCGACGATCTTGATTTCGACGTGCGGATGCACCCGTCCCACCGTTGAGACTCGTCTGTCGAGTGGATCGTCCGTGGAGCACTGTGTGGAAACAGGCGAGGTCTCAGTCATCCCGTAGGCGATCGTCATCTCGGCGATGTGCATGACGGTCTGCACCTTCTTCATGACCTCGACCGGGCATGGCGAGCCGGCCATGATGCCGGTCCGCAACGAGCCGAAGTCGAACTCCTTGAAGCGCGGGTGGTCGAGCTCGCCGATGAACATGGTCGGCACCCCGTACAGGGATGTGCACCGCTCCTTCTGCACCGTCTCCATCACGGCGACGGGCTCGAAAGCTTCGCCCGGAATCACCATGGTCGCGCCGTGCGTGGTGCACGCGAGGTTCCCGAGGACCATGCCGAAGCAGTGATAGAAGGGCACCGGGATGCAGACACGGTCCTTCTCGGTGTACTTCAGCGTTTCGCCGATGAAGTAGCCGTTGTTCAGGATGCTGTGGTGCGTCAGCGTCGCACCTTTGGGAAAGCCGGTAGTGCCCGACGTGTACTGGATGTTGATTGGATCGTCGAACTGCAGCGAGGCCTCAAGCGAACGCAGGTCGCCGGCGTCGGTTTTGGCCGCGTCACGCTTCAGAGCCTCCCAGCCGTCCTCCAGGACCAGCGCCTCCCTCAGCTCGGGGCAGCGTCCCTTGACCTCGCCGAGCATCGCCACGTAATCCGCCTGCCGGAAACCGGCAGCCAGGATGAGAAGGCTGATCCCGGACTGATTGAGCGCGTACTCGAGCTCTGACGTGCGGTAGGCCGGGTTGATGTTGACGAGGATGGCGCCGATCGCCGCCGTCGCGTACTGAACGATCACCCACTCGTAACGGTTGGGCGACCAGATCCCGACGCGATCGCCTCTGTGGACCCCACGTGCCATGAGGCCGCGAGCGATTACCTCGCACTGCTCGATGAGCTCCGCGTACGTGGATCGATGATTCTGGTGCGCGACCACCAGCGCCTCGCGGTCGCCGAAATGTTCAGCGGTGCGTCGGAGGTTCTGAAAGATGGTCTCGCCCAGCAGAGGAACGTCGCTGGCACCGTGAACGTAGCTGAGCGTGCGCAAACGAGCCACCTCCACCCCGGACTTCCGCTCAATTGTGCGCTTCCCACAACGCGCCGGACCTCGCGGTGCACGCACGGGAAAAACTGACCACTTGACACTCGCGCCAGAACGCGGCAAATTGATCCTTAGCGACGCCGGTTCCGCCGCAGTCCACGCAGGGTTGGCCTCCAAAAGTAGGCAACGGCCGCAAGGCGCAGTAACCAATATGCGTGTCACCCGACGGAGGCCGGCCGAGGCGGTGTCCGCTGCAGGCGCCGCCTCGTTTCATGTGTGACACTCAAGCCGCACGGGATAATCCCGTCCGTGGCGCGCGAGCGCGTGTTGGGCGAGCTGGCGGCAGGCAAGCCGATTCGCAGGTCGCCTCTCGACGATCGCCGTTTTCGCACCCTGCTCCTTTCAATCGCGTCGATTCCAGTGGGTGCCATGTACGTGTGGCGGACGCTGGTCCTTCCCGCCCTGACCGGCGCGCTGCCCGCAGACTTCAGCGCCAACTACATGGCCGCCGCGGCGCGTATCGCAGCCGGTCGCGATCCTTACGACCTCTGCGCCATCCAGGGCTGTGCGCCCACGCCGGGCGCTTTCACCCCGCTGCCTTTGGCCGGCGCTCAGTACGTGACCCCACTTCCCGTTGCCTGGATGCTTCAACCACTACTCGGGCTCGCTCCGCGGCTTCAGCTCGCGATCGTCATCGCCGTGCTCCAGATCGCGCTGGTGGTCTTTCTATGGGCGACCATGCGCGCGGTACGCGTCGCGGACTGGCAAATGGGCCTGCTTCTCGTCTTGATTGCGATCGGCTTCGAGCCTGTTGTCGGCAACTTCGACGAAGGACAGGTCAACCTGGTCCTGCTCGGGTTGAGTGGGATTTGGCTCCTGGCGTGGGTGGCGGGCGATCGATGGTGGGGAGGAGCTGCCCTCGGAGCCGCCGTGGCGATCAAGCTGCTGCAGGCGCCCCTCGGACTACTACTTCTATGGGGGCGCCGCTGGAGGATGGTCGTCGCCGCAGCCGTGGCGGGCGCGGCGCTGTGGCTTCTCGCCGTGCCTCAGTACCTGCCTGAGTACCTCTTCAAGGTTGCGCCGGTGCTGGCGGGCGGGACTGGCCTGTTCGAGAACCACTCTCCAGGTGGCACCGTTGCGCGCCTGCTCGACCCGGGCACGTTCCTGGGAGCGGTGCGCGACACCAGCCCGGCCGCCCGCGGTATCACCACGGCGATCGCGCTCGTGGCTTTGGCGATCACGTTCTGGGTTCTTCGCCGGCCGCAATCGAATCGAGATGGCCGGGCATTGGAGGCGGCAGCGATGGTTGCGGTCGGCCCTTTGGTCGCCAGCTACTCGTGGGGTACGCACCTGGTGCTGCTGCTCCTGCCCATGGTCGTGCTGGTCGCGTGGGCCGTTCGCCACCGCGACCGTTCGGTGCTCGGGCTGGTCGCCTTGGGCTGGCTGCTCATCGGCCCCGGACACAACTGGTTTCAGGTCCTGCTCGTGTCCGGCTACCCCAACATGGTCGTGCTGCGCCTGATGGCCGAGTTCGGAATCGTCGGCATCACCGCTATCTGGATCGCGAGCCTTGTCGCGCTGCGCCGGGAACGATCAGCGTACGGACTTGATCCGGCTCACCAGCACGGTGCCCAGTAGAAGGAAAAGAACGGCGCTGGAGAAGACCACCCGGTAACCCGAGTTCGCCGCCATGTGCGTGTTGAGGTAGTCGATGAGCGCCCCTCCGAACAGTGGGAGGAACGCCTGGGGCAGCGTCAGCGCAACGTGAAACAAACCCATATCCTTGGCCGACTTGGTCGGGTCGGGCAGGGTGTCGCAGGCCAGCGCCCAG
Organism: Chloroflexota bacterium; assembly: GCA_005880945.1. Taxonomy (GTDB): domain Bacteria; phylum Chloroflexota; class Dormibacteria; order Dormibacterales; family Dormibacteraceae; genus Palsa-872. The sequence goes on from VBIU01000033.1 coordinate 22,835, forward strand.
TCGACAGCAAAGTAGAGGCCGTAGCCAATCCCGTAGGCGACTCCCAGCGCAAACACGAGCGGCGTGGATGTCGGGTAGAAGACGATGAACACGATCGCGACAAACGATTGGGCCGCCCCTGACAGGTAGACGAAGATCTTGCGGCGCCGGAGCCGGTCCGACAGCTGGCCACCGAAGAAGCCAAACGGGAGGGCGGTCAGGACGACCACCAAAAGCCAGTTGTTCGTGAATTTACCGGCGTCTTGTCCAGGCGCCAAGACGACGTCGCCGAAGAAGTTGACCAGGAAATAGAGCACCACGGTGATCCCGGACGAGACCATGAAGCGCGTGAAGATGACCCACGCGAAGTCGCCCTCGTGCAGCGGCCGTAGGAATTCCTTTACCGCTTCACCGAGAGGGCGGTGGGGCGGACGCGGGATGGGTACCAGGCCTTCCATCCGCGCCGCCCACACGGTGGGGATGAGAGTCAGCGCGGCGACGGCGCCCATCACGAGGTAAATCGCCCGGTTGTGGCTCAGGAGACCGGCGACTCCAAGGCCCCCGCCGATCCCGAGCTGGGTCATGGTGGCCAGGAAACCGCTGGCCTTGCCGATCTGTTGAGCAGGCACGACGTCGGGGATGATGCCTGCGTAGGCGGCGCCGGCCGCATTGAAGAAGAACTGGATGATCGCGTAGCCGATCACGATCTCCGGGTAGTTGTTGGCCGCCATCAGGATCAACAGGCCGGGGATGGTGAGTAGGGTGCCGGCGACCATGATCGGCCGGCGGCGTCCGAATCGAGTATTCAGGCGGTCCGACCAGGCACCCACGAGGGGCGGCACCGTCATCGCGAGCACACCGCCCAGGCCGAGGGCAACGCCGATCGCCGTGTTCTGCAGCCCCTTGGGGACCACCTCGTCGATCTGGGTCTGGATCAGGACGGTGGAGAGGGGCAACCAGAGGAAGTTGCTCCCGAACCAGAAGGCGCTTAGGGCGGCGTGCTGCAGGTTTCCGTAGTGGGCCGGCTTGGCGACGCCGGCGACGGCTGCAGACATCGGCGCAAGGCTAAGTTAAGTAGGCTGACTTTGCTGCCCGAAACGCGCTAGGCTGTTGCGGCCCCCATGCATCCTGTCCTTTCGCGTGCCAAAGAGGTTCTGGTCGACGTGCCGAGGCATGGCAAGCTTGCCTACTGCCTGCTGCGCGACGAGCGGGTTCCGGCCGCCCCCAAGGCGGTGCTTCTGGGCGCCCTCGCGTTGATCGTGAGCCCGATCGACCTCCCGGCCTGGGTGCCGCTCATGGGCGAGCTGGACATGCTCGCCCTCGGGGTGCTGGCGGTCAGCACGTTCATCGAAGCTTGCCCCGAAGACATCCGCCGCGAGCACGAGGCCGCGCTCAAGGCGGGGGAGAGCACGTTCGACCGCGACTTCCGCGATACCGTCGCTGCGGCGCGCGAGGGGAGCGGCCGGCTGTTCAACCGGATCCGGCGGCGCGTTTGGCGGCGGGACCCTTATCAACCGGTATCGGAGGGCTAGGCGAAAGTGCGGGTGATGCTGACCAAGGACGTCGATAACGTCGGCCGCGCGGGCGACGTGAAGGAGGTCACCGACGGGTACGGGCGCAACTTCCTGTTTCCGCGAAAGCTGGCGGTGCCGGCCAACCGGGGCTTCGAAGCGGAAGCGAAGCGCCTGAAGGACGCTGCAGTCAGGCGCGAGACGAAGGACCGCGTCGAGGCGCAGGCGCTCGCTGATGAGATCCACAACAAGACCGTGGTCGTGCGGTTGAAGATGGGGGCCGAGGAGAAGGCGTTTGGCTCGATAACGAACCAGGACATCGCCGCGGCGCTCAAGGCGCAGCATCGCGTCGAGATCGACCGGCACAAGATCGATATGAAGGAGCCGATCAAGACACTCGGCGAGCACCAGGTCCCGCTGAAGCTGCACCGCGACGTGGCCGCCCACGTCAATGTGATCGTCACCCAGGACCGCTAGGACAACACCCACGATGCAAACGATCCCTCTCTCGACCGGGAGGGTGCCACCCCATGACCTTGACGCCGAGATGTCTGTCCTCGGATCGATCCTTCTCGACCCGCTCTCTGTCGCGAAGGTCTTGCAGTTCCTGCACGCGGAGGACTTCTACCGGGAGAACAACGGTCAGATCTACAGGGCCGCACTGGACCTGTTCGCCGCCGGCGAGCCGATCGACAACGTGACGCTCGCGTCGCAGCTGCAGACGATGGGGATGCTCGACCGCGTGGGTGGGCGGGCGCACCTCGCGTCGATGCAGAGCGCGGTGCCGACCGCGGCCAACATCGAGTACTACGGCCGGATCGTCAAGGAGAAGGCGTACAAGCGGCGGTTGATCTCCGCGGGCTCGAACATCGCCGGCTTCGGGTACGACGATGGGGTCGAGGCCGAGGAGGCGATCAACAAGGCGCAATCGCTCGTGTTCGGCGTCGCCGACGACCGGGACCAGCGCGAGCTGGCGAAGCTCTACGACCTGCTGGGCCCCGCCATGGAGCGGATCTCGCTGCAGATGGAGAGCGGGCAGGGGGTCATCGGAGTTCCGTCGGGGTTCCACGACCTGGATCGGATGACGGGCGGTTTCAAGGACTCGGACCTGATCATCGTGGCGGGCCGGCCGGCTATGGGGAAGTGCCTCCGCGCGGACAGCGTCGTGGATGACCCGTCAACTGGAGAGCGCTTGACAATCGAAGAGGCGGTCCAACGGCGAATTCCGCATGTCCTAGGCTTCACCTGGCACGGTTCTATCGAGCCAGGTCAGGTAAAGGCTTGGGTCGACAGCGGTATCAAGCCGTGCTTCAAAGTAACTACACGAACAGGCCGCGCTGTCGAGGTGACAGGGCATCATCCCTTCTTGACCGTCCAAGGCTGGCAGCCGTTGCACGACATCCAGGTCGGCGACAGGATTGCGGTACCAAGAGCGGTGCGATGTTTTGGTAGAGACCAGTCGACCTCGCTGGATCTTGTCCGATTGCTCGCCTACTACGTTGCTGAAGGCGCGATCACGGTCGGTACTCCGAGCATTACAAATGCAGACCCGGAAATCGTGAGCGATTACATCGCCGCAGTCACTAGGAACTTTCCAAATCTCGATGTCCGGCGAAGAGGCATTGCCTACTTTGCGTCTGGCAAACAGGGGCGCAAGAACAATCCAGTACGCGAATGGCTGAAATCTGAGGGCCTTTGGGCCAAGAAAGCGGAATACAAGCGATTCCCGGACTCTGCCTGGGAGTGGGATCGACCGCGACTGGCCGAATTCATCAAAGCCATCATGAGCTGCGACGGAACCATCTACGCGATGGGTGGTTACCCAAGGATCGAGTTCGCAGTCGCGAGTGAGGGCTTGGCACAGGACATGCACCATGCGTTCGTGCGGTTTGGGATCGTTGCGAAGCTCTGGAAGAAGAGGGACCGCTGCTGGCGAGTTGAGATCACTGAGCCGAAGTCGGTCGCGCGCTACCAGTCAGAAATCGGTTGGATCGGCGAAAAGTCGCGACGCTTCACCGGTGAGCTACCTCCGCGTCAGGGCAACCTCGGTCACCTGCCAAACGAAATCTGGGCCAAAGTAAGGTTCTCGGCCGACCAGGGCGGCATGACTCTGATGGAGGTCGCAAGGTCCGCTGGCGAACCTCACTCGGAAGACCGTGGCTTCAACCCGCATACCTCGCGCAGGCTCCCGCAGCATCGTCTCGCCGCTTACGCAGAGGCCCTACATGACGACAACCTTCGCCAGCTGGCGAGCGAAGACATTTACTGGGATGAGGTGGTCTCGATCGACTCCACCGGAGAACACCAGGTCTACGACCTAGCTGTGCCAGAGACGCACAACTTCATCGCCCAGGACATCCTGGTACACAACACATCCCTCGCGCTCAACATTGCATTGCACTCCGCGCTTGAGGCGAAGAAGGCCGTTGCGATTTTCAGCCTCGAGATGTCAAAGGAGCAGCTTACCGAGCGCTTGCTTACGGAGCAGGCCCAGATCGACGCCCAGCGTTTGCACCGTGGCTTGTTGACCGAGGCCGAGTTCGATCGCGTGTCAAATGCGTTGGGCCCGCTCGGTGAGGCGGCAATTTTCATCGATGACACGCCGGTGATGGATGAGCTCACCCTTCAACTGAAGGCACGGCAAGCCAAGATGCGTCACAGCATCGACATGATCCTTGTCGACTATCTGCAGCTGATGCACGGGCGCGCTCGCGGTGATGACAACCGCGTGCAAGAGGTGTCGGCGATCTCTCGCGCGCTCAAAGGGCTTGCCCGTGAGCTGCGGATTCCCGTAATCGCGATCTCGCAGCTGAGTCGCGCCCCGGAACAACGCCCCGACAAGCGACCGATTCTCAGCGACCTACGAGAAAGCGGTAGTATAGAACAGGACAGTGATCTTGTCATGTTTCTTTATAGGCCAGAATACTATAAATCTGAGGAGAGGCCCGGGATCGCCGAGGTCATCGTGGCTAAGCACCGCAACGGGCCCACCGGGATGATCGAGCTCAAGTTCCGCCGGGACCACACCCGCTTCTACAACCTGGAGACCCGCCGGCCCGAACCCGGTACGGAGTAACCCGCATGGTCATCATCCTGGTCGGCGGCCAATGGGGTGACGAGGGCAAGGGCAAGGTCATCGACTTCCTCGCCGCCAAGGCCCAGATGGTCATCCGCTCGCAGGGCGGCAACAACGCAGGCCACACAGTCATCACCGAGGACGGCGAGTTCAAGTTTCAGCTGATCCCCTCGGGCATCCTGTACCCGCGCTGCACCTGCATCATCGGCAACGGCGTCGTCGTCGACCCGATCGTCCTCCTCCGCGAGATCTCCCAGCTGCGCGAGCGCGGCATCGAGCCGAAAAACCTCCTGGTCAGCGAACGCGCCCACATGGTCATGCGCTACCACCCCCTCTTCGACCAGCTGGAGGAGGAGGCGCGCGGCGACGACCGCCTCGGCACCACGTGGCGCGGCATCGGCCCCGCTTACGCCGACAAGATCCGCCGCATCGGCTTCCGCATCGGCGACCTCCAGAAGGAGGGCTTCATGCGCAAGAAGCTCGCCTTCGTGGTCGGCCAGGTGAAAAACCCGATCCTCACCAAGCTCTACGGGGGAGAGGCCTACGACTGGGAGAGCATGCTCGACGAGTACCTCGGCTACGCGAAGCAGCTCGACCCCTACATCAAGGACACCTTCCAGATCATCCAGGACGCCCTCGACCGCAACGCCAACATCCTCCTCGAAGGCGCCCAAGCCACGATGCTCGACCTGGACTTCGGCACATATCCCTACGTCACGAGCTCAAACCCCACTGCCGGCGGCGCCCTGACCGGCAGCGGCATCCCCCCGACCAAGGTCGATCTCACAATCGGCGTCTTCAAGGCCTACACGTCGCGCGTCGGCTACGGCCCCTTCCCGTCCGAGCTTCTCAACGAGGTGGGCGACCAGATCCGCGAGCGCGGCCACGAGTTCGGCACGGTGACCGGCCGCCCGCGACGCATCGGCTGGTTCGACGCCCCCGTCGGCCGCTATGCCGTGCGCCTGAACGGCGTCGGCTGCGCCGCACTGATGCGCATGGACATCCTCGACGAGCAGCCGAACCTGAAGATCTGCACCGCCTACGACTTTCGCGGCGAGCGCCACCACCACCCGCTCGCCAACATCTCGCACTACAAGCACTGTGAGCCGGTGTACGAGGAGATGCCAGGATGGGAGACCTCAATCGGCTCCGCCCGCTGCTGGGAGGACCTGCCCCAGCGCTGCAGGGACTACGTTGAGCGGATAGGCGAGCTCATCGGCACACCGATCGAGCTCGTGGGAACGGGACCGCGCCGCGACCAGTTCGTCACGCGCGGACGCAAACTCTTCGACTGAGCCGATTCGGCTCGGCTGTAACGAAACAACCAGCCAGCGTGTCTTGACAGATGTGGCCC
>VBIU01000119.1 GCA_005880945.1 Chloroflexota bacterium
TTCGTCCGAACCTCTTGCTGCACTTCTTCGACATTTCGGTTCGCTTGCTCGGCAAACCGTCGCCCCATGTTCCCCAATGAGATGTTGCAGACCAGGCTGATCATCCCACGTTTGTGCAGCGTCTCGATCTTGGTCGCCGTGTTTCCGGCGGATCGTCCCGCGCGCCAAAACACGTTGCGGCGCGCGGCGGCACCGGTATCGGGATCGGTGGTCTTTGTGTCCTTGCCCAGCTCATAGCGATCCCACAGATGGTCGTTGAGCGCCATCGGCGTGCCGAGTCGACGGAAGACGACGACCGGAATCGTCTCGGCGTCCGTGGTGTTGTGGACCTCGTGATACTGGTCGAAGAACGTCGACGCGTAGCTGAAGACTCCGCCATCGTCGATCACGCTCGCGTTGAAGACGACGCGGTAGCGCGCCTTCGCGAGACGATCGAGCCACGACGTATCCCAGTTGGACTGCTGCGGACCAGATTCAGCCCGGAGCTTGTCCGCATCCATGGCGAGGGCCGCTGCGGCGAGTCCTAGTTGCGAGAGAAAGTCTCTGCGTCGCGGCATAGGGGGCTGTTGGTTGGAGGTGTTTTTAAGCTAACGTCATCAACTATGTCCGCCATTTTCTGCGTAGTGATGATGCTGGGACTCGTGGCAACGGGCTCTGCCCAAGAGAAACCCCGCGTCGTCGTCACTACCGATCCTGAGCTCGACGACGCGAACTCCCTCATCCGCTATCTGCTCTACAGCACCGATTTTCGGACCGCAGGACTCATCTACGCCAGCAGCGGCTTCCACTGGAAGGGCGACGGCACAGGAAAGAAACTGTCCGTCCCGAACCGCGAGTACTCCCGCTGGGGGCTCAATCTCTGCCCGTGCGCCTCGTGGCGCTGGGCTCCGGACGAGCACTACATCGACCTGGCCGTAGCAACCTACGCGCAGGTGTACCCGAACCTGAGGGTGCACAATCCGAATTACCCGACGCCCGCCGACCTGCAGTCGAAGATCAGGTGGGGGAACGTGGAGTTCGACGGGGACATTTCGAAGGACACTCCCGGATCAGACTTGATCAAAGCGCTGCTCCTGGACGACGAGCCGGGCCCCGTCTACCTGCTCGCGTGGGGTGGTCAGAGCACGATCGCGCGGGCGTTGAAGTCGATTCAGTTGCAGTACTCGGGGACGCACGAGTGGCCCGCCGTATATCAGAAGGTGTCGCGCAAAGCCATCCTGTCTCCCTCTGGGGATCAGGACGACACGTACGCGACCTACATCCATCCGAACTGGCCTGACATAAGGACCCTCCCCGCCGGCGTAGGCGGCGTCCCCCTGGGGTACGAGGCGCAAGTCACGGTGAGCGCCGAGGATTCCGTGTACTACTCCACCGATTGGACGCGGGAGAACATCTCGAACCGCGGTGCATTCGGCGCGCTGTATCGGGTGTGGGGCGACGGCAAGCAGATGGTGAAGGGCGACATCTTCGACTACTTCGGGCTTTCGGGCTACACCGCGGGCCAGCTCAAGGCAAAAGGCTACATCGTCTGGACACCGCCCCGCCCGAAGGGAGAGTTCCTCGGCGAGGGCGATACGTTCACCTACCTGAACCTCATCGACAATGGACTGCGAGGATACGAGGCCGGCACCCCGGGGGGCTGGGCCGGACATGGGGCGAGTGCAGCGACCGCGGCCACGGGGCAGAGCCCGCTGCCCCGAGTCACGATCAACTCGTACGACGATTTGCTCCGGTTGCAGGAGGCCCGCGGACGTTCACCGTCGCCTGACCCCGATTTCATACCGGCAGCGCAGTATGGGCTCGCCGCTCGCCTACTGTGGTCCGTGACCCCGACATACGCTGGCGCCAATCATGAGCCGAGGGTGTCAGTTCGCGGGAGCCCAGCGCTATCCGCCCGTCCGGGCGAGACGATCCGTCTCGAGGGGCTCACATCCGATCCGGACGGGAACGCGGTCACAGTGCGGTGGTGGCAGTGGCAGGAGGTGGGCACCTATCCCGGCAAGGTCACGTTCTCGAACCCCACCGCGCTCGCCACGAGCGTGCAGGTCCCGCCTGACGCCGCCCAGGGACAGACCATTCAGCTCGTCCTCGAGGCAACCGATAATGGAACGCCGGCGCTGACCTGTTACCAGCGCGTAGTCGTCACCGTCACGCGCTAGCGCCGGGGTTAATCCCTTGAGCGTGCCGACCTGGTGCGCGCGCCGCCCGCGTAGGCTGCCGCGGGGTACATTGCAGAAAGGAGACTCCCATGACTACTCGCCGTGTTCTCGGCAATTCGCTCCTGCTCTGTGTCGCGCTGTCGCTCGCGTGTTCGGGAGAACGCACCACTGCTCCGGCCACCGCCGACGTGTCGCCCTCGTTCTCACGGCAATCGGCCTCGCCGAGCGCGCGGTTCTATGCGCAGCACAATCTCATATCCGACGGGGCCGTCTCGGCCGACCATGTGGACGCCGCGCTCGTCAACGCCTGGGGGCTTGTCGCGAGCGCGACATCGCCCTGGTGGGTTGCCGACAACGGCACCGACTCCTCGACCCTGTATAACGGCAACACCGGCGCGACGATTGCGCTCCGCGTCGGCGTCGCGGGTGCGCCGACCGGTGTGGTCTTCAACGGCGGAGCGAGCTTCGTCGTGACGAACGGCACCGCTTCGGGTCCGGCTCGTTTCATTTTCGCGACCGAGAGCGGCACGATCCTCGGCTGGAATCCGGGGGTCGCGGGCACGCGGGCGGCTCTTGCGGTCGACAATTCCGCGGCGGGCGCCGTGTACAAGGGTCTCGCGATCGCCACGACGGCCGCGGGTGACCGCCTCTACGCCACCAACTTCCACGCCGGCACCGTGGACGTGTTCGATGCCGCATTTCATCCTGTCCCAAGCGGCTTCAGCGACGGCGCGCTACCGCCGGGGTATGCGCCGTTCGGGATCCGCAATCTCGGGGGGACGATTTACGTCACCTACGCGCTGCAGGACGCTGACCAGCACGACGATGTCGCGGGCGTAGGGCATGGGTTCGTGGATGCGTTCGATACACAGGGCAATCTGCTCCGTCGCGTGGCATCGCGCGGGCGGCTGAACTCTCCCTGGGGGCTCGCTGTCGCCCCGAGCGATTTCGGGGAGTTCAGCGGGAACCTGCTCGTCGGGAACTTTGGCGATGGCCACATCAACGCCTTCGACCTCGGGCGCTTCGAGGGCACCGGCGAGCTAGTGCAGCGCGGTCAGCTCCATGCCGCCAATGGCCAGCCGCTGACGATCGACGGGCTGTGGGCACTCGCGTTCGGCAACGGCGCGGCGGCAGGGCCGACGAACGCGCTCTTCTTTACGGCAGGTCCGTTCGGCGAGCAGCACGGGCTGTTCGGCAGAGTCGTGACTTCTACGGTTCCCGATTAGCGGCGTTTTTGCGGCAGGACAGGGCTGCCTCGCTCTACGTTCTAGAAGAGCCGATGAGCCCTTCAGGGCTCGCGCTCTCGCCGAGCCGGCCCTTCAGGGCACGGGAAGAACCCAACCCGGCACGGTTCACACAACACAAGGCGCGGCAGGTGACCATCCACCCACCGCGCCTCGTTGTTGAACCCACCCTTCGTTCCCCCTCTCCCGAAGGGAGAGGGGGACAGGGGGTGAGGACCCTCAGGATGTCGCGAGACTCCGCCGCTGCGAGAGATAGCGATCGAACAACATGAATGCCCCCGCCAGCTCGGCGACGATAATCAGAGTAAGGAAGAGCGCGGTCCCCGTGCGCCCCAAGCCCCATGCCGCGGCGATCACCAGCACCAGCCTCCACATCCGAAAGGCTATCGGGGCCAGGAGGACCCACCGAGCCCAATCCTGTCCCCAGTACAACGCCACACACAGCACGAGCACCACCGCGAGCGGCACCAGCAGCGCCGGCGTCGCAATCGGCCCAATAATGAACAGAAACGTGAAGAAGAGCGTCGCCTCCGCGAGAACGAGGAGCGCGATTGCGGCCCTCACGTTGGTCCTCGTTGTGGCGACCGGGTTCGACGAGGTCATCAGTCCTCCTAGCAGGGCGCGTCTGAACTGCGAGGAAGGGATCTACAGTAACGATTTGCTCACGTCCTTGAAGGTGACGAGGCTCACGCGCGCACTCCCGGCGTGACAAGGCGCTGCAGGCAACATCCACCCACCACGCCTCGTTTTTGAACCCACCCTTCGTTCCCCCTCTCCGGAACGGAGAGGGGGACAGGGGGTGAGGACAACGGAAGCGGTGCACAGGGGGTGAGGACTAACGCGCGCGCGGTCGTACCGGAGAATCCGTCAGTTGTTGTAAGGACGCTGACAGGTGGATAGAGGACATCTGCGATGGGAATGTGGACACTCGTTGCCGGTACGCTTATCTCTCTTCTCTTCTCGGGAGGACGCGCGATGAGGTCGATCAAAGGGCCGGCCATATTCCTGGCGCAGTTCGCGGGCGATGCGCCGCCGTTCAACAACCTGAAGACCATCGCCGGCTGGGCCGCGGGGCTCGGCTTCAAAGGCGTCCAGATCCCCAGCTGGGACGCCCGACTGTTCGACCTCGCCAAAGCGGCCGAGAGCCAGACCTATTGTGACGAGATAAAAGGCATCCTGGCGGAGCGCGGCCTACAGGTGACCGAGCTCTCGACGCATCTGCAGGGCCAGCTGGTGGCCGTGCATCCTGCCTACGACACCGCATTCGACGCCTTCGCGGCGCCCGAAGTCCGCGGCAACCCCGCGGCGCGGACCGCCTGGGCGGTCGAGCAGCTGAAGCTCGCGGCGCGCGCGTCGCGCCGGCTCGGCGTGACCGAGCATGCGACGTTCTCGGGCGCGTTAGCGTGGCCGTATTTCTACCCCTGGCCGCAGCGGCCAGCCGGTCTCGTCGAGACGGCTTTCGACGAGCTGGCGCGGCGCTGGCGCCCGATTCTCGACGTGTTCGAGGAAAACGGCGTCAACGCCTGCTTCGAGATCCACCCGGGCGAGGATCTGCACGACGGTGTGACGTTCGAGATGTTCCTCGAGCGCTTGGGCGGTCACAAGCGCTGCAATCTGTTGTACGATCCCAGCCACTTCATGCTGCAGCAGCTCGACTATCTCGAGTACATCGACCTCTATCACGACCGCATCCGCATGTTTCACGTCAAGGATGCCGAGTTCAATCCGACCGGCAGGCAGGGCGTGTATGGCGGGTTCCAGTCGTGGATCAATCGTGCCGGCCGCTTCCGTTCCTTGGGCGACGGTCAAGTGAACTTCAAGGCGATCTTCTCGAAGCTCGCGCAGTACGACTATCCCGGCTGGGCGGTGCTCGAGTGGGAGTGCTGCCTCAAGCACCCGGAGGACGGCGCCCGCGAAGGAGCGAGATTCATCGCCGACCACATCATCCACGTCACCGACCAAGCGTTTGATGATTTCGCTGGCGCGGGAACTGATGATGCCGCGAATCGCCGGATGCTCGGCATCGCCTGACGATGGTCCACCCGCTGCGGCTCGGCATGGTGGGCGGCGGGCGCGGCGCGTTCATCGGCGGCGTGCATCGGCTGTGCGCCCGTATGGACGGGCAGTACGAGCTGGTCGCAGGCGCGCTCTCGTCCGATCCCCAACGGGCTAAAGAGTCGGGTGCCGATCTCGGCCTCGCGCCGACCCGAGTCTACACCAGTTTTGCCGAGATGGCGGCTGCGGAGGCGAAGCGCCCCGATGGCATCGAGGTCGTGAGCATCGTCACGCCGAACGACAGCCACCACGCCATCGCCCGCGCCTTTCTCGATCGCGGCATCGATGTGATCTGCGACAAGCCCATGACCACCACTGTCGAGGACGCGCTCGACCTGGTGCAGACGGTGCGGCGCACCGGTCTCATCTTCGGCGTCACGCACAACTACACCGGCTACCCGATGGTGCGCCAGGCACGCGAGATGATTGCGGCGGGCGAACTGGGCATGATCCGCGTCGTACAGGTCGAGTATGTGCAGGATTGGCTCACGACCAAGCTCGAAGACACGGGGCAGAAGCAGGCCGCGTGGCGCGTCGATCCGACGCGCGCGGGTGCGGGTGGCTGCCTCGGCGACATCGGCACGCACGCGCACAATCTCGCGGGCTTCGTCACGGGCCTAGCGGTGCGTGAGCTCGCCGCGGACCTGAGCCGGTTCGTGCCGGGCCGCAGGCTCGACGACAACGTGCACATGTTGCTGCGCTTCGAGAATGGCGCGCGCGGCATGCTGTGGGGGAGCCAGGTGGCGCCCGGCAACGAGAACGGGCTGCGGCTGCGCGTGTACGGCGACAAGGCCGGCCTCGAGTGGAGCCAGGAGCACCCCAACCAGCTGCGTTTCGCCCCGGTGGGCCAACCACCGCGCATCCTATCGCGGGGTGGTCCGAATCTCGGTCAAGCCGCGTCGCGCGCGACCCGCATCCCGTCAGGTCATCCGGAGGGCTATCTCGAAGCGTTCGCCAATCTGTATGGCGATCTGGCGGAGCAGATCCGGGCGCGCCGTGAAAAGCGGGCGCCCGATCGGGCAGCGCTGCTCGTGCCGACGGTGGAAGATGGCGCGCAGGGCGTCAAGTTCATCCACGCGGCGGTCGAGTCGAGTGCGAAGAATGGTGCGTGGGTGGACATGCAGCTGAAGCTGCGCTAGACCCTACGCAATGAGCTCGCTGAACTTGGCCAGGTCGATATTTCCGCCGGAGACGATCGCGACTATCGGTCCCGAACCTGCCTTGCCAGTGAGCGCTGCCGCAAGGGCA
>VBIU01000034.1 GCA_005880945.1 Chloroflexota bacterium
GTGGGACTGGCGTACCGAGCTCGAACTGGTGAATCGATCTCCAGCATCGTTCGACACAACTTCACCCCATCTTTCTACGCAGCCTTCGCGTACTACGGACTCGCCGCGCTCCTTCTGAGCTACGTTTTAGACGGGTCGGCTACTGGATACGTGCTGGCCACCATCGTGTGCGTCCTGGCCCTTGCCCTCACTGACACCATTGCTGGGAGGCGCGTGCGGCGCGTGCTCGAGTCGGAACTCTCCGACGCCGACCGCCACCTCTTTCACAGCCGTGCTGTAGAAGGGGTCGTTCATAACCTTCGCAACCACGTCGCCACAGCGGTGGGCTACCTCAAGGAAATAGATCCGCGGCAACTTGACCCCGTGAACCGCGCCAACCTCGATACCGCCACGGCCGCCGCCAGCGATGCGGTCACCGTCCTTCGCAGCCTCTCCCAGGGCGCCACGCCCAAGGTCAGCTATTCACCGGATCCCGTCGACCTGAACGAGCTCGTCACGCGCGCGCTCAGCATGGCAAGGCCCAGCGCCCGTGCCAAGGAAGTCCTGCTCGCGGTGCGCGAATCGCCCGAGGAGGTGAAGGTTCGAGCGGACCCCCTCCTCATGCGTGAGGTGATTACCAACCTCCTCAACAACGCCATCGATGCCGTCGATTCGGCCGGCCATGTTGAGATGACGACCGGGCGCCGCGGCAATGGCTGGCCCTACTTCAGCGTTGCCGACGATGGACCTGGCATCTCAGATGATCATCGCCATCGCCTTTTTGAGCCGCATTTCACCACCAAGGAGACCGGCACAGGGCTCGGTCTCTTCATGTCGTATGGAATCGTGCGCGAGCACCAGGGCGACCTGCTCTACGAGGGAGGGAGGCGAGGAGCTGTTTTTACGGTCACGCTTCCGCCGTTCGTCGTTTGATCGCCTCCGCCAGCTCCTCCAGCTCGATGGGCTTGACCAGGTAGTCGCTGGCATCGACACTCGACGCCAGGGCGTGAGACCCCGGGTCGGTGGCTCCGGTGACGACGATCGGTCGTGCAGCCCGCACCGAATGTCGCGCAGCGGCATCGAGACCCGGCAACAGGCCGAGATCGAAAACGAGAACCTCGCCGGGTCCCAGTGTGCGAAACGAGGTGCGGGACTCGGCTTCGTACCCTAGCCTCCGCAAGCCGCGCGCCGTGATCTCTGCGAGGCGGCCGTCGTCGTCGACGACGAGAACGCGCGTCGCAGCCTGGCTGGCGGTTTCGACCGCGCTCAGCAGCGCGAACGCCTCGTCGAGGCCGGCCAGCAACCGATCGCTCGGAGGCACTGTTCCATCGACCTCGGCCAGCTCGAGCTCTGCCTTGATCCGGGCCAGCGTCGATCGCAGCCGGTGCAGCGTCGCCGCGAGCTCAGTCCTGTGCGACGAACCTGTAGCCGATTCCACGTACGGTCTCAATCCAGCCAGGTTCTTGGAGCGCGCGGCGAACCTCATGGACCGCCTGCTCCACGCTGTGCTCGAACCCGGCATAGCTGCTGCCCCACACCCTCTCGAGCAGCTCGCTTCGCGTCACAACCTGACCGGCGCGGCTCGCCAGCACTTGCAACATCAGGAGGGGCCTGCGCTCCAACTTCAACGCGCGCCCACCCAGCGAGGCCTCGCCTCGAGAGGCATCGATGCGCAGACGGCCCCGCACGACCGAGCGGCTGGTGGTCTCCCTAGTCCTCAGCGCTCCCCGGACGCGGGCCAGGAGCACCTGCCGGTCGGTGCCCTTGACGATGTAATCCGTAGCGCCGCGATCGAGTCCGATCACCTGATCGGCGGCGGCGTGCCGAGCACCTGTGAGGATGATTACAGGGAAATCGATCCCTTCGCCTCCCGATCGCAGCTGATCGAGCACTTCGGGCGCCTCCATGTCCGGCATCTCGTAATCAAGCAGCATCAGGTCCGGAGAGCTCGCGCGAACTCGTTCCAGTGCTTCGGTCCCGCTGACCGCAACGTCAACCAGGTAGCCGGCCCGCCGGAAAAGCTCAGCGGTGAGCTCGGCCGTGCGAGGCTCGTCGTCCACGACAAGCAGCTTCGACATCACGTCGCCATCCCCGCAGGCAAGCTAGCAGGTTCAGCGTTTGTTGAGGAAACGTTGAGGCCACGCTGAGGCTTCGAGGGCCGGCGCTGCCTAACCTCTGACTCATGGGCCAGCTCCCAGACCTCCAGGAAGCCAGGCGGCGGCTGGGACTGGCCCTCGACGTGTTCTGCCACGACCGCTGGGTCCTGGGTTACCTCCGCGGCGGCTGGCTACAGCCGATCGCGGCTTCCGAGATCTCGCGCCGCTTCATGCAGAGCCGGCCGCTGATGCCGCTCTCACGTCGCGCCCTGTATGAGAAGCGGCCTGTGGTCGTGAACTCCGTAATCGAAAACCCCAATCCCACAAACGGCTACGACTGGGAGCTCGACTGGCCGGCAATCCTGTACGCCCCCGTCGGCGAGGTCCGCGAGCGGCCGATTGGCTTGCTGATCCTCGGCTGCCGCCGCGACCACTGGTACTCGGAGGAAGACGTCCATTACGCAGCCAGCCTCGGAATTACGTTGGCGCCGATGGTCGCGGCGTTGCGCGTCCCGCTGGCGAGGTTGAACGAGATCGAGAGCGAGGTGGCCCAGCTGCTGAGCTACGGGTTGTCAGAGCCTGAGATCGCACGTGCGATCCGGTTCGACAACCACCGGACCAGGGCGCTGGTCGACGGCGTCACCCGCAAGCTCAAGCTGGTCACGACCGACGACATGGCCCTTTCGTACGTCGAGCGGCCGACGCGGCGGCGGGAGTTCCGGCTGTGACCTGGTAGGGCTAGGTCGGTCCGAACAGGAAGACTTTGGTGCCGCGGCCTTCCTCGCTGACCACCTCGAGCCGGCCGCCGATTCCCGCGGACCTTTCGCGCATCCCGACCAATCCGTAGCCGCCGGGCCGTCCCGAGGCGAGACCTCGTCCCTCGTCCGCGATCTCAATCAGAAAAGGCCGAGCTGCGAACGCCATCCTGACGCGACAGATCGACGAACCGGAATGCCTGCGCACATTGGTGAGCGCTTCGCGCACGACCTGGTAGACGACCTCACGCTGATGAGATGTGAGCATGTCCTCGGTACCGTTGGCGGAGATCTCCACCCGGATCGAGTAGAGGCGCGCGAACTCTTCGGCCTGGTGCCGGATATCGCCCACCAACCCTTCGCGTCCGATCGGTCGCGGGCGCAGCTCGGCCAGCGTCTCGCGCACCTGCTTGAGCATCCGCTCAAGGATCTCCAGAACGTTGAGCAGCGTCCCGTCCGGTGGGCCCTTCTTGGCTGATCCGGGATGGCCCTCGACGTAGACCTTGAACAGCGAGATGGCACCGGCCAGGTCGGTGGCCACGCTGTCGTGGAGCTCGCGGGCCATCCGAGCGCGTTCTCGCGCGACAGCGTCCTCAACCGCCTGGTGGGCGGCTGCCGCGTCCTCGGTCTCGCTCATCGCAACATTCCGCGGCGCCGGTAGGACTGCCACAGGGCGATCGTAAGGGGGTGACTCAGCCACCGCAGGAGCCTGCGGTACGGGCGCCACAGCCGGCGCGTCTCTTCCATCGCGAGGCGCAGCTTCTCCAGATCCGCCTCGAGTTCGGCGCGCTCGGTCTGCAGGCGCTCGCTGAGGGTGATCGATCGCTTCGCCACCGCCATTCCCCAAACGGCGGCTAGAGCCGCTTCGATCACCAGCGCCAAGCCGGCGGCGACGAGAAGCGCGACGCCGGCCCAGCCCAGCTCGGTCACTCTTTGGGGTCGCCCTCCTCGATTGCTGCCACCGGCGCGATCGCCACGACCTGGTCGTCCGGCGTCAGGCGCATCACGATCACGCCCTGGGTCTGGCGGCCGATCTGTGAGATGGCCCCGACTTGCGTCCGCAGGACCATGCCGCTCGCGCTGATCACCAGCACCTCTTCTTCGGGGTCGCTTACCACCCGCATCGCGACGAGCTTGCCCACGCGATCGGTGACCTTCAGGGTGAACACACCCTGGCCGGCACGGTGGTGCATCGGGTATTCGCTCAGCGGCGTCCTCTTGCCATAGCCGCGCTCCGTGATGACCAGCAGGTCTCCGCCGGGTACCACGGTCGCCATGCCGACGGCTGAATCGCCTTTGCCAAGCTTGATGCCGATGACGCCCTGCGTGTCACGGCCCATCGCACGCACCTCTGTTTCGCTGAAGCGGATCGCCTTGCCGAGAGTGGTGGTGATCAGGATCTCGTCCGAGCCCGTTGTCGGCGCGACCCAGTCCAGCTCGTCGCTCTCCTGCAGGTTGATGGCGATCAGGCCGTTGCGGCGAACGTTGGCGTACTCCGCCAGCGCCGTCTTCTTTATATAACCGTTCTTGGTCACCATCAACATGTACCGGGCTTCGGTCTCGGTCTCGGGCCTCACGAACACAGCAGTGATGCGCTCGTTGGGTCCGATGTCGATGAGGTTGTTGACTGGCAGGCCCTTGGCCTGGCGCTCGCGCTCCGGCACCTCATGGACGCGAAGCTGGAACACCCGCCCGCTCTGCGTGAAGAAAAGCATCGACGCGTGGGTGTGCGTGATCAGCAGGTGGAGCGCGTAGTCCTCTTCGCGAGTGCCGCTCGGAGCGTCGCTGCCGGCGGTCGGCCGAGCGCCCTTCAGTCCAACGCCTCCACGCTTCTGCGCGCGGAACACTCGCAAGGGCTGGCGCTTGACGTATCCGCGATGGGTCAGCGTGACCACGACTTCTTCCTTGGGGACGAGATCCTCAGCTGATAGCTCGGTCGCCTCCTGATCCGTGATCTCGGTCCGGCGGTCGTCGCCGTATTTCTTGGCGAGGTCGTCCATCTCATCCTTGATGAGCAGGCGCACCTTCTGGTCGCTCGCCAAGACGCTCTCCAGGTAAGCGATGGTCTTGATGACCTCCTCGTACTCGGCGTCGATCTTGCCCCGCTCGAGCTTGGTGAGGCGTCCGAGCGTGAGCGCGAGAACGGCCCGTGCCTGGCGCTCGCTGAGACCGAACTTGGTCTGCAGCTGCGTGGCCGCCGTGTCGGTGTCCGCGGCCGCCCGGATGGTCTTGATCACCTCGTCGAGGTGATCGAGGCAGATCTTGAGGCCCTCTAGAATGTGCGCCCGCTCCTGCGCCCGCTCGAGGTCGAAGCGGGTTCGCCGCACGATCACCTGGCGGCGGTGGTCGATGAAGAGCTGCAGCGCCTGCTTCAGGCTCAAGACCACCGGCCGGCCGTCGACGATGGCGAGCATGATCGCGCCGAAAGTCGACTGCAGCGAGGTGCTCTTGTACAGGTTGTTCAGCACTGTGAACACGCGGGCCTCGCGCTTGAGCTCGATGACGACCCGCATGCCCTGGCGATCCGACTCGTCGCGCAGGTCGGCGATCCCCTCGAGCCGCCGTTCCGAAACGAGCTCGGCGATCTTCGCTACCAGCGTCGCCTTGTTGACCGCGTACGGAAGCTCATCGATGATGATCCGCTCGCGTCCGTTGGGCGCCTGCTCGAACGTATGGCGTGCGCGCACGACGATGCGGCCGTGCCCCGTAGCGTATGCGGCCTTGATGCCGGCGGTGCCCATGATGATGCCGCCGGTCGGAAAGTCCGGGCCCTTGACGAAAGACAGGAGGTCCTCGCCCGTCGCCTCGGGATTCTCGATTAGGTGCTTCACGCCGGCCGTGATCTCCCGCAGGTTGTGCGGCGGAATGTTGGTCGTCATGCCGACTGCGATTCCGGACGCTCCGTTGAGGAGCAGGTTGGGGATGCGCGCCGGCAGAACCGACGGCTCCTCTTCCTGCCCGTCGTAGTTGGGGATCATGTCGACGGTCTGCTTCTCGATGTCGGCCATCAGCTCGCCGGTGATCCCAGACAGCCGAGCCTCGGTGTAACGCATCGCCGCCGCGGGATCGCCGTCGACGCTGCCGAAGTTGCCCTGGCCGTCGATCAGCGGATAGCGAAGCGAGAACGGCTGCGCCATGCGCACGAGGGCGTCGTAGACCGCTGTCTCGCTGTGCGGGTGATAGAGCTTGAGGACGTCGCCGACGAAGGCAGCGCTCTTGCGGTGCCTGCTGCCGGCAGTCGCGCCGGCCCGGTGCATCGCGTAGAGGATGCGGCGCTGAACGGGCTTCAGCCCATCACGCACGTCGGGCAGAGCCCGGCTGATGATGACGGACATGGCGTACTCCATGTAGGAGGTCTGCATCTCCTCCTGGAGACTCCTGCCAAGCACCGTCCCTATCGTGTTTTCGTCAGTCAAGCTCGATCACTCCTCGTATTTCTTCAGGACCACCACCGCGTTGTGGCCGCCAAAGCCGAAACCGTTCGAGATCGCGATGCGCACATCTTTCCGCCGCGCCTGGTTGGGCACGTAGTCGAGGTCGCACGCCGGATCCGGGTTCTCGTAGTTGATGGTCGGGTGGATGAGGCCGCGGTTGATCGACAGCAAAGTTGCGATGGCTTCGACCGCTCCGGCTGCGCCGAGCAGGTGGCCGATCATTGATTTCGTGCTGCTGATGGCGACCTTGCGCGCGTGCTCGCCGAGCGCAAGCTTGAGCGCCTTGGTCTCGCCCGCGTCGTTCAGCTGGGTGGAAGTACCGTGAGCGTTTACGTAGTCAATGTCCGCCGGCTCGATGCCGGCGTCCTGCAGGGCGAGGGTGATGCATTTCGCCGGCGCCTCGCCAGTCTCATCCGGCGCCACCTGGTGAAAGGCGTCGCATGTCAACGCGAAGCCCAGCACCTCGCCGTAGATGCGGGCCCCACGCGCCTGGGCGTGGTCGATCGATTCGAGCACGAGCGTGCCGGCCCCCTCGCCGGGGACGAACCCGTCGCGATCCCGGTCGAAGGGCCGGCTCGCCTTCTCAGGCGCTTCGTTGCGCGTCGATAGGGCGCGAATGGAGTTGAAGGAAGAGATACCTACCTCGCACAGGGAGGCCTCGGACCCGCCCGCGAGCATCACGTCGGCATCGCCGTGCTGGATGATCCGAGCCGCGTCGCCGAGGGTGTGGGTGGAGGCCGCGCACGCGGTCGTCACCGTGGTGTTTGGGCCGCGAAGATGGAAGTTCATCGCCACCGACGCGGCGGCCATGTTGGGAATGATCATCGGCGCGTAGAGCGGGTTCAAGCGGCCTTTGGTCGCGTATGAGATGGCGCCCGAGGTCATCTCGATGAAACCGCCGATTCCCGTGCCCATGTCGACGCCAACCCGGAAGCTGCCTCCTTTGGCGAGGTCCAGCCCGGAGTCAGCGAGGGCCATGCCAGACGCCGCCACCGCCAGCTGCGAGAAGCGCGCCATGCGCTGCGCCGCCTTGCGGTCCATGTACTCCTGTGGGTCGAAATTGTGCACTTCGCAGGCGAATTTGGTCGCCAGCTTCTCGGTCGGATAGCTGCCCTCGACCATGCGAGCGGTGCTTCGACCTTCGATGAGGCCATCCCAGTACTCGTCAAGGTTCTTGCCGAGCGGGTTGACGGTGCCCATCCCGGTCACCACGACACGCGTCCGACCATTTTTCATGACTTGCCCACCTCTGCCCGAATCTTACCCACGAGCTGGTTTTCCACCGCTTCCTTCGCCACCCTGATCGCGTTCTTGATGGCGCGAGCGTCGGAACGACCGTGCGCGACAACCGCCACGCCATCGATTCCGAGGAGAGGCGCGCCCCCGAACTCACGCCAGTCGATGCGGTCGCGGAGCTTGCGGACGCCGTCCCGGATGAGCAGGCCGCCTAGCTTGCCGCGTGCCGTCTTTGGAATCTCATCGCGAAGGTTGCGGAACAGAAAGTCGGCGGTCGCCTCGGCCATCTTGATGGCGACGTTGCCGACGAACCCGTCGGCGACCACGACGTCGGCCTTGGCCGCGTACAGGTCCTTCGGCTCTATGTTGCCGACGAACCAGCGCATCGAACCCTTCAACCGGCGGGTCGTCTCCCTGACCAGCTCGTCGCCCTTGCCCTCCTCCTCGCCGTTGCTGAGCAAGCCGACGCGCGGGTTGGTGCGGCCGAGCATCTGACGAGCGTAGACCGCACCCATCGCGGCGAACTGCACCATGTACTCAGGCTTGGAATCGACGTTCGCGCCGACGTCGAGGAAGTACGTGAACCCGGTCTGCGTCGGCACGATGGAGCCGAGGGCCGGTCGTTCGACGCCCCTGATCCGGCCCTGGACGAACAGCGCGGTCGCCATGATCGCCCCCGAGTTCCCGGCGGAGACCCAGGCGTCGGCTTGGCCGTCCTTGCACAGGCGAGCGCAGACGTTCATCGACGAGTCGGCCTTGGAGCGCACCGCCTGCGCCGGATGATCGTCCATCGTCACCACTTGCGTGCAGGGGACCAGACGCAGCAATGGATGCTGGTCCAGCAGAGGCTGTATCGCGGACGGCAGACCTACGACCGAGATGTCGATGCGATATTCCGCGGCGGCCTGCGATGCGCCATTGAGGACCTGCGCCGGCGCGTGGTCGCCGCCCATGGCGTCGACTGCTATTTGCATTTTGGAAAGGTCTCAGATGTCTAGGTTGCGGACGCTCTTGGCGTGCGCCTGGATGAACTTCTTGCGCGGCTCCACGTCGGGCCCCATCAACTTCTCGAAGGTGTCGTTGACAGCGGCGACGTCTTCTACCTTGACCTGCAGCAGGACGCGCGTTGCCGGGTTCATGGTCGTCTGCCACAGCTCCTCGGCGTTCATCTCGCCGAGACCCTTCATCCGCGCGGACTCCGCGTTCTTGCCCAGCTGTCGCACCGCCTTGTCGCGCTCGCCCTCGGAGTGGCACCAGACAATCTGCTTGCCCTTGAACACTTTGAAGAGGGGCGGCTGCGCCATGTACAGGTAACCCTTCTCGATGACCTCCGGGAAGTAGCGGAAGAAGAAGGTGAGCAGCAGCGTGCGGATGTGACTGCCGTCGACGTCGGCGTCGGTCATCGTGATGACACGGTGGTAGCGCATCTTCTCGATGTTGAAGTTGTCGCCGACCCCGGCGCCCATGGCAGTGATGAGGTTGCGGATCTCATCTGAGGTCAGCACCTTGTCGAGGCGCGCCTTCTCGACGTTGAGGATCTTCCCGCGCAGCGGGAGAATGGCCTGCGTCCGGCGGTCGCGGCCGCCCTTGGCGGTGCCTCCCGCCGAATCACCCTCGACGATGTAGAGCTCGCACTGCGCGGGGTCGCGTTCCGAGCAGTCGGCGAGCTTGCCCGGCAGCGTGCTCGACTCGAGAAGGCTCTTCCGCTGGACCAGGTCGCGCGCCTTGCGCGCCGCCTCTCGCGCGCGGGCGGCGGTGAGTGACTTCTCGACGATCCGCCGGCCGTCTCCGGGGTTTTCCTCCAGGTACTGCGTCATGCCTTCGGTGAGGGCGATGGAGACGTGGCCCTGGACCTCGGCGTTGCCCAGCTTGCCCTTGGTCTGGCCTTCGAACTGCGGATCCAGGACCTTGACGCTGATCACCGCGGTCAAACCCTCGCGCACGTCCTCGCCCGTCAGGTTCGGGTCCTGCTCCTTGAGAATCCCGGCCTTGCGCGCATAGCGGTTCAGGACATTGGTCAGGGCCGCCCGGAAACCGGTGAGATGGCTGCCGCCCTCGATGGTGTGGATCGTGTTGGCGAAGGCCAGGACGTTCTCGACAAACGTGTCGTTGTACTGCAGCGAGATCTCGACCTGGGTGCCCTCGACCTCGCGGTCGACGTAGAAGGGGTTCGGGTTGATCACCGACTTGTCCCGGTTCAGGGCGCGTACGAACGAGACGATGCCGCCTTCGAAGTAGAAGGTGTTCGTGAAGCCGAGCGTCTCGTCCGCGAGCGCGATCTCCAACCGCTTGTTGAGGTACGCCATCTCGCGCAGGCGGTGCTGGATGACCTCGCGGTCGAGATGGGTGTCCGGGAAGATCTGGGGGTCAGGCCAGAAGCGGACGATGGTCCCGGTGTGGTCTGTCTTGTCGACGGCCTTGACCGGGCCTTTGGGCACGCCCCGCGCGAACTCCATGTGGTAGACCTTCCCGCCGCGGTGGACCCAGACCTGCAGCTTCTCGCTCAGGAAGTTGACGGCGGAGACGCCGACGCCATGCAGTCCGGACGAGACCTTGTAGCCGCCCCCCCCGAACTTCCCTCCGGCATTGAGGCGCGTCAGGACGAGCTCTAGAGCGGAAAGACCCTCTTTCTTATGGATGTCGACCGGTATGCCACGGCCGTTGTCGTCGACCGAGCAGCTGCCGTCGGCGTGCAGGGTCACCACGATGCGCGTGCAGTAGCCCGCCAGCGCCTCGTCGACAGCGTTGTCGACCACCTCGTAGACCAGGTGGTGCAGGCCGGTCGTGGTCGTCGAGCCGATGTACATGCTCGGACGCCGCCGGACGTGCTCCCGGCCCTCCAGGACCTGGATCTGCTCGGCGGTGTACGCCACGTCGGCGCCTAGGGGCTGGGGCCTGCGCTTGCGGTCCGGGAGGAGATTTCGGGCCTCGCTCACGGGTATTGCAGCCCTCCCAGCCTGGAGAACTCGTGGAGAACAACTGGGCAGAGTTTCAGGATTCAAATTCTACCGGATTTCGAGTTCGAAAATGGCCTCCGGAGGGCCCTTAACAGGGGTGTTTAGGGGGCCTTTTTCCAGCGCAGAATCGGGTCCTCGCTCTGGCCTTGGAGGTAGGCGTTGATGTGTCGGGCGGTGGCCACCTCGTCGAGCCTGCCGACGGGCAGTCCATGGGGTGCTTCGTGGAGCGTTTCGGGTGACTCGTCGGCCTGCGTGACTATCTCTTTGATGGCGGCCGCAAAGGCGTCCAGCGTGGCTTTGCTCTCCGTTTCGGTGGGCTCGACCATGATCGCCTCGGGCACCACGAGCGGGAAGTAGATGGTCGGCGCGTAGAAGTCGCGCTCGAGGAGACCTTTGGCGACGTCCAGCGCCTTGATGCCGCGCGGTGCCAGGTTTCGTGCGCTGGCGACGAACTCGTGCATGCAAGGTCCCTCGTGCGGCATCTCGAGGAGTCCCTCCACCTCGTGCCGTAGATAGTTGGCGCCGAGAACGGCATCCAGCGAGGCCTGGGTAAGGCCGTCGCCTCCCATCGCAACGATGTACGTGTAGGCGCGCACCAGCATGCCGAAGTTGCCGTAGAAGCTGCGCACCCTCCCGATCGACTTGGGTCTCTTGAAGTCGAGCTTGAGCTGGCCGTTCATCCGCTCCACGGTGGGCGTGGGCAAGAAGGGAACCAGGTCGGCCTTCACGCCGACCGGTCCGGCGCCGGGCCCGCCACCGCCGTGGGGCGTGGTGAAGGTCTTGTGCAGATTCATATGCACAGCGTCGAAGCCCATGTCGCCGGGCCGGCAGATGCCCATGAAGGCGTTCAGGTTGGCCCCGTCGTAGTAGAGCATCGCCCCCGTGGCATGCACAATCTCCGCAACATCCAGTATCTCGCGCTCAAACAACCCCAAGGTGTTGGGGTTGGTTAGCATCAAAGCGGCGACCCGTGGAGAAAGCTTGGATTCGAGGTCGGCAAGGCTGATGCGCCCATCCGGCCCGGAGCGAACCTCGACCACCCGGAAGCCGCTGAGGGCGGCGCTGGCGGGGTTGGTGCCGTGGGCCGAGTCGGGGACCAGTACCTCTGTCCGGGCCTCGCCCCGAGAGCGGTGGAAGGCCTGGATCATCCTCAGCGCCGTCCACTCACCATGCGCGCCGGCCGCGGGCTGGAGCGTGACCCTGTCGACGCCGACCACCGCGCACAGCGCCTGCTCCAGCCGCCACATCAACGACAGCGCCCCCTGGACGGTTTCCTCGTCCTGGTACGGGTGCAGGTCCGTGAACCCCGGCAGGGCGGCGGCGGCCTCGTTGGCGACCGGGTTGTACTTCATCGTGCAGCTGCCAAGCGGATAGAACTGTTCGCTGATCGAGTAGTTCATCGACGCCAGGCGGCTGTAATGCCGCATGATCTCGGGCTCGCTCAACCGAGGCAGCCCAGGCGGCTGCGCGCGCAGCAGCTCGCGCGGCAACACATCGTCAGGCCCGGGAGATTCCACGTCAGCTTCGGGCAGGCGCGGGCCGTGAGCGTTCTGACGGCTCTTCTCGAAGCTGAGCAGCTCCGTCATCAAGCCAGCGCCTCGACCAGCTCGTCGAGCGCGCGAGCATCGTTGACCTCGGTGCAAGCGAACGTGAGGACGCCTTTCAGCTCGCGAAACCAGCGGTGCACGTCGAGGCCGCCAAGGATGCTCTTGCGGGCCAACTTCCTGAGCACCGCGGACGCCTTGGGGACTCGGATCGGGAACTCATTGAGGAACTGGCGCTCCGGGAAAGCCATCTCCCATCCGGGCAATGCCGCTAGGCGTTCCGCCAGGGCATGGGCTCTCTTGAAGCTCACCTCTGCAACCTGGCGCATGCCGTCGGCTCCCATGTAGGTCATGTAGACGCTGGCTGCCAGCGCGCAGAGCGAGTGGTTCGTGCAGATGTTGGAGCTGGCCCTCTCGCGGCGGATGTGCTGCTCCCGGGCGGTCAGGGTGAGGACAAAGCCCCGGCGTCCCGCCGAGTCGTGAGCGCTGCCGATGAGACGCCCTGGGAGGCGGCGCACGAGGTCCTTCCGGCAAGCGATGAAGCCGACGTGAGGGCCCCCGTAACTGGGGCTCAGGCCGAGCTGCTGGCCTTCGCCGGCGGCGATGTCGGCGCCGTATTCGCCCGGCGGGGCGACGATGGCCAGGCTGATGGGATCGACGCAGGCGATCGCCAGCGCGCCGAGGCTGTGTGCATTCTCGGTCAGCCCGGCGGCGTCGACAAGGAGCCCCAGGAAGTCGGGCTGCTGGAACACGACAGCGGCGGTCTTTGAGTTCGGTTCGGTTCCCCTCCGCACTTTGATTCCGCGCCCTTCGCTGAAGGCACGGAGCACCTCCAGGTACTCGGGGTGGAGGTAGCCGACGACAACGATTTCGTTGCGGCCGGTGTGAATGTGGGCCATCATCGCCGCCTCGGCCACCGCCGTGGCGCCGTCGTACATCGATGCGTTGGCGACGTCGAGACCGGTCAGCTCGGCGATCAGGGTCTGGAACTCGTAGATCGCCTGCAGGGTGCCCTGGCTCGCCTCGGGCTGGTAGGGCGTGTAGGCGCTGTAGAACTCGGGCTTGGACGTCACCGCCGCCACGGCCGCCGGAATGAAGCGGCGGTACACGCCGCCCCCGCGGAAGGTCAGGCGGTCCGCGAAGACGCGATTGCGGGCGGCAAGGGACTTGACCTGCGCCATCGTTTCGAGCTCGGAGAGGCCGGCCGGCAGCTCTAGGGCAGAGAGCCTCAGCGAGCGCGGGATGTCGATGAGGAGGTCGTCCATCGAGCTGACCCCAAGTGCGGCCAGCATGGCGGCGCGGTCTTCAGGCGAGTGAACGAGGTACGGCACGCTGGTCGCTAAGCCTCGGCGACCTTCTTGTAGGCCGCCTCGTCGAGCAGGTCGCCAGGGAGCTCGCCGGTCAGCTCGAGCTTGAGGATCCAGCCGTCGCCGTAGGGATCGCTGTTGATCAGCTCGGGGTGTTCTTTCAGCTTTTCATTGACCGCGGTGATTCGCCCGCCGATGGGCGAGTAAAGGTCGCTGGCGGCCTTGACGGATTCGACGACGCCGAAGGTCTCCCCCGCACTCAGCTTGCGGCCGGGCGCAGGCAGCTCCAGGAATACGACGTCGCCCAGCTGCGCTTGCGCGAAGTCTGTGATTCCGACGGTGACGTTCTTGCCCTCGACCGTGAGCCATTCGTGGGACTTGGTGTAGCGGCGGTCAGCCATCCGACTCCTCCCTCTTTCTCAATGCACGATCAGGATTTGCTCGCGGCGGACGCCGATCGCGCCGAGCCGCGGTAGAAAGGCAACTTCACGACCTCGGCCGGCGCCTCCCGACCTCGGACTTCGACCGCAACCTTGTCCCCGACTCGAAATGATGGGACTTCCACCATTGCCAGCGCGATGGGGTAGCCCAAAAAGAAGGAATGTGTGCCGCTGGTCACCACCCCGGCCCGACGGCCGCGGGCGATGACGGCGGCGCCATGCCTCGCGATGCTGCCTGGCTCGGTCCGGAGCCCGATCAGAGTGCGGCGCGGGCCGTCCTCGCGGACTTTGGCCAGCGCGTCGCGGCCGACGAAGTCGCCCTTGTCAAGCTTCACCGTCCAGCCCAGGCCGGCCTCATACGGGTTGACCGTCTCGTCCATGTCGCTCCCGTAAAGCCGAAGGGCGGCTTCGAGGCGGGTGGCGTCACGGGCGCCAAGCCCTGCCGGCAACACCCCGGCGGGCCGACCCGCTTCAAGGACCGAATCCCACAGGTCCCCCACGCTGGCCGAATCCACGAACACCTCGAACCCGTCTTCGCCCGTGTAGCCGGTACGGGAGATCATCGTCTTGATGCCAGCGACCTCGCCGTCATGAAATCCGAAGTAGGGGATGTCCGAAAGCCCGGTCGCAGGCAGCAGCTCCTCGGCTCTCGGTCCCTGGAAAGCGACCAGCGACAGCTCAAAGGTTCGGTCTTCGATTTCCACCGTGGATGGCGCGTGCTCCCGCATCCAGCCGAGGTCCCGCTCCCGGTTCGACGCGTTGACGACGACGAAAAAGGCGTCTTCGCCCCAATAGACGACGAGATCGTCGATGACGCCGCCCTCCTCATTGCAGAAGAGGTTGTACTGCGCGTGGCCCTTGGCGATGCGGGCCAGGTCGTTGGTCACCAGGCGCTGAAGGAAATCGAAGGTGTCGTGGCCCGTGACTCGGAAGCGCCCCATGTGTGAGATGTCGAACAGGGCGGCCACTTTTCGAACCGCCAGGTGCTCCTCGCGGATGGATGTGTACTGCTGCGGTAGCTCCCAGCCCCCGAAGTCGACAAGGCGGCCACCGAGGGCGACGTGACGCCCGTAGAGCGGCGTCCGGCGGGCTGCGCTACCCGTCAAATTCGGCGCGCTCGTCGTCGTCGTCGATTTCGAGGGCGTCGGGGTCGATGAAGGCGAGCAGCTCTTCGTCGTGGCGGCGGCGAGCTTCGGCGACCACCTGCGCGACATAGCGTGTGCGGTCGATGGTCCATTCGAGCTTCTCAGCGAGCTCAGGCTCGGTCGGTGCGCGGTTCAGCTCGCGGTGCATCACAACCTCGGTGCGTTCGTAGTCCGTCGCCGCCGCCACCAGCAGCTGCTCGTCTTTCACCGCCGCCGCCTCGGTGGCGATCGCTGCCTCCATCTGGGCGATCACCTTGCCTTCGGCGAACCGCGCAAAGTCCGTTTCGCCGCTGGCGCCAAACGATCGGATTGCCTCGACGAGACCGATGGAGCCTTCCTGTACCAGGTCGGGGACCGAAAGTCCCTGCTCGCCGTGGGTGCCGGCCACCTTGATGACCATGGCCAGATGCGCGGCGACCAAACGGTCCTCGCTCGCTCGATCCCCGAGCGCTGCCCGGTCGAGCAGTGTCTGCTCCTCACCCGATTCCAGCGGCCGGTTCATCTTGATCTGGCGGATGAGCTCGCGAAGGGCGGCGGCGTCTTCCTCGACCGACCCGCGCGCGTTGTCGGAACTCCTCTCGTCGGGCTGGAACTGCGCCGCCATCGGTTGAATTTTACGATGCCCTTGAAGACGCTCCGGCCTGCCGGCGCCGGGACCGATGTTCCACGTTTTACATCGGCAGGGAACACCCGAGATTGCCATACTCGAACCATGCGCACGGGGCGGGCGCTGCGAGCCGGCTTGGTGGCCTTCGGGGTGGCTCTGCTCCTTCCCGTCCAGGGCACGGCGGCAACTCCCCACGTCGAGCAGGCCGATCTCGTCGGTGACATCAACACCATCATGGCCGCGTACATCACCAACGCAGTGGCTCGTGCGGAGGCCGACCATGCCGATGCGCTGCTGGTGGCGATGAACACGCCGGGTGGGATCTCGACGTCGATGGATGAAATCGTCACCAGCCTCCTTAATTCGAGGGTCCCGGTCATCGTCTATGTCTATCCGAGCGGCGCACGCGCCGCGTCGGCCGGTCTGTTCGTCGCCGAGGCTGCCGACGTGCTGGCGATGGCGCCCGGCACCAACATCGGCTCTGCCCACCCGATCCAATCGACCGGCGCAGACCTGACGGGTGATCTCGGCGCCAAAGTGCTCAACGACGCGGTGACGAGAGTTCGCAACCTCGCCTCGATGCACGGCCGCAACGCGGACTGGGCGGAGCAGGCGGTTCGCAACAGCGTGAACATCAACGCCGAGGAAGCCGTGAAGCTGCACGTGGCCGACTTCGAGGTCGCGGATCCCGCGGCGCTGATGAACGCGATCGACGGGCGCTCGGTCCCGCGGAGCAGCGGGTCGCTCGTGTTGCATACAAACGGCGCCAGAATCGAGGACTTCCCGATGCCGTACTGGCAGGTGTTCCTCAACGCCCTGATCGACCCGACGGTCGCAGCCCTGCTGTTCCTGCTCGCCGCTTACGGCATCATCACCGAGCTGACGACACCGGGGGCGATCCTGCCCGGCGTGGTCGGTGGCATCGCCGCGGTCCTGTCGCTGGTGTCGCTCGCCAACCTGCCCGTCAACATCGCCGGCGCCTTGATGATGCTGCTGGCTATGATCCTGTTTCTCGCCGATTTGAAGGCCAACACCCACGGCATCTTGAGCTTCGGCGGCGTGCTCTCTCTGATCGTCGGCATGGCATTTCTCATAAACACCGGCCCGGTCGGGCTGGGCGTGAACCCGGTGGTGATCTTCGGCTCGGCTGCGATCACGTTTGCCTTTTTTGTCTTCTTCGTCGACAGGGTGCTGCGCTCGCGCCGTCGCCAGGTCTTGACTGGTGGGGACGCACTGGTCGGCTCGGTCGGCGAGGCACGCGAACCGCTGTCGCCAGAGGGGCTAGTCTTTGTGCGCGGCGCGCTGTGGAAGGCAGTTGCTTCGAACGGCCCGATCCCGGCTGGCACCCCGGTGCGCGTGGTCGGACGGAAAGGCCTGCAGTTGGAGGTGGTCGTCGGTCAGCCCGGCGAGGCGAAGGAGAAGGAATAGTGGACTTTGGCTTCCTCACCATCCTGGCGGTGATCGTCGTGCTGGCCCTGATCGTCGCCATCTCCGCCATCCGCATCATCAACCAGTACGAGCGGGGCGTGGTGTTCCGTCTCGGCCGGCTGATCGCCCTTCGCAATCCTGGCTTGAACTTCATCATCCCGTTCGGCATCGACCGCCTGGTCAAGATGGACATGCGCGTCATCACTCTCGAGGTCCCACCCCAGGAGATCATCACCAACGACAACGTCACCGCTAAGGTCAACGCTGTCATCTACTTCCAGGTGATCGACGCGCAGAGGGCGGTGACCGAGGTCCTGAACTACATCAACGCCACGTCGCAGATCGCCCAGACGACGCTCCGCGCAGCCCTCGGACAGGCGACCCTCGACGAGCTCCTCGCGAATCGCGACAAGATCAACCAGAACCTGCAGAAGATCATCGACGAGCAGACGGAGCCCTGGGGCATCAAGGTCGCGGTCGTCGAGATCAAAGACGTGGAGCTGCCCAGCACGATGCAGCGCGCGATGGCCAAGCAGGCCGAGGCCGAGCGTGAGAAGAGGGCCAAGATCATCAACGCCGAGGGCGAGTTCCAGGCGTCTCAGACCCTGGCCAACGCTGCACAGGTGATCTCCTCGCAGCAGGGTGCCCTGCAATTGCGCTTCCTCCAGACCCTGGTCGAGATCGGCTACGAGAAGAACACCACCATCGTCTTTCCGATCCCGATCGACCTGATCCGGCCGATCCTCGACATCGTGCCCAAGCCCGCGTCCGACGGTTCGCCGAGCGCGCCGTCCCTACCCCAAAAGGGCACCAAGTAGGACTGACCGGCCGGACTTATCTCGACGCAGCCAGCGCCCTGCTGCTGCTGCTCGTGCCGCTGCCGATGGTCATAGCGGCCAATGCGGCGGTCGGCAAGCGCTGGGCCGGCCGTGCCACCGGCATCCTGGCCGGCGTCACCGCGGTCATTACGTTCCTGGTCGGCGCGCTGGACCTGGCGGGTGCCGGCCTGGTCCAGGCCGGGGCGGGCGGGCAACCGCAGGGCCTCAACGTCGGAATCATGATCACTGCAGTCGTCGCGGCGACCCTGGCGTCGCGGCCGGTGCGTGGACGCGTCGCACGAGCGATTCCGATCGATCCCGACAACCCGGTCCACGCCTACGCTCTGGTGCTCGCCGTGATCCTGTTCGGTTCGCAGCTGGCAACGCTCGTGTTCGTCGACGTTCTGGCGGTTGACCAATCCCTCCCACCGCTCACCATTCCTGACCTGGCCGCATCGCAGGCGCCGTTTCTGATCATGGCGCTCGCGGGCGTCGGACTCTATATGCGGCGCACGACGGCAGGAGCGGCGGTTCGGTTGGGCGTGGTCCGGCCGGCCTGGTGGCAAATCGCTCTCGCCTTTGCGGCGGCGGGCGCGTTCTTCGCGTTCATCCAGGCCGCCGACGCGCTCAGCCACGCCTGGACGCCGGACATCGCGAGCCAGGTCGACAAGACGACTCAGCACGTGTTCGGGGGCCTGGAAAGCCCGGCCGGAATTGCGGCTCTTGCGGTGCTGCCCGGAATCTGCGAGGAAATCCTGTTTCGCGGAGCCCTCCAGCCTCGCATCGGGTTGCTCGCCACCGCTGTCCTGTTCGCCTCCATCCACACGCAGTACGGATTCTCGTTCGATGCCCTGTCGGTGCTCGTGGTTGCGGTTGGCCTTGGACTCGTGCGGAAGTACACGAACACGACGACGTCTTGCGTCTGCCATGTGAGCTACAACCTCCTGGCCGCGGTCGGGATAGCCGGTGCGCTGATGGGGGTCGCGATTGCGGTGGAGGCCGTGCTGCTGGCGGTATGCGGTTATGCGCTGTGGCTGAACCTCCACCAAAGAAGAGTGCCGGCCACGCCTTAACAGGCAGTGTTGTCAGTCGAGGCTGGGTCCACCTACGCTGCCCCGAGGTGCGCTGGAGGGGGAGGGTCGGCGCAGGAGGTGGGAGGGCCCTGCTCAGGGCTTGTCAGATTCCTGGCGGCGCCTACTGACTGCCTTGACAACCTCGGTAGCCGTCGGGTTGAGAGTGAGCTAGAATCCGCGCATGGCACCAGATGTGGGAGCAGTGGAGGCTCTGAACCCCAAGATGTTGGCCACCACCGAACCTCCGATCATCGCGGTGGTGAACCAGAAAGGCGGTGTCGGCAAGACGACCACTGCCATCAACCTGGGTGCGGCGCTGGCCGAGATGGGCCACTCCGTCCTCCTCATCGACCTCGACCCGCAGGCCAACTCGACCTCGGGGCTGGGCCACGACCCATTCCGCGCCCGCCTCAACGTCTACCACCTTCTCTCGGGAGAGGCGACGCTGGAGTCGGCCGCCGTCAGCACCAGCACTCCCGGGATGAAGCTCGTGCCGTCGCACGTAGACCTCGCGGGGGCCGAGATCGAGCTTGCGTCCATGAGCGGGCGGGAGACGCGCCTGCGCAAAGCCATCGGTTCGCTGCCCGAGGGAGTCGGCTGCCTCATCATCGACTGCCCCCCCTCGTTGGGCCTTCTGACCCTCAACGCGCTGACCGCGGCGACGAGCATGCTCATCCCCACACAGTGCGAGTACTTCGCATTGGAGGGCCTGCGCCACCTCATGTACACGCACCAGCTTGTCCGCTCACGCCTCAACCCGAAGCTCGGCATCGCCGGCATCGTAATGACGCAATTTGACGCACGAACGACCCTCTCGTGGGACGTGCTGCGCGAGGTGCGCCGCTCCTACCCCGCCCACGTCCTCGAGACCCTCATCCCACGAAACGTCCGGATCAGCGAAGCGCCGAGTCACGGCAAATCGGTGCTCCAGTACGACCCCACCTGCCGCGGTGCGGCTGCATACCGCGCCCTCGCAAAGGAGCTGTTGGAACAATGAAGCAACGCATTCGCGGCCTGGGCCGCGGTCTCGACGCCCTCATCCCGATGTCTCGCGAAGGGGACGCGATGGTCCCGCAGATGATCGCGGTCGACCAGATTCGGCCGTCTCACCAGCAGGTCCGCACGCGCTTCGACGCCGAGCCGCTGGGGGAGCTCGCCGAGTCGATCCGAAGTCATGGCGTCCTCCAGCCCCTGCTCGTGCGCAGGCTCATCGACGGATACGAGCTCATCGCCGGCGAGCGCCGGTGGCGCGCCGCGCGGCTCGCAGGCCTCACGGCCGTGCCGGCAGTGGTGCGCTCGGACGCAGGAGACGACGCTCAGCTGGTGCTCGGCCTCATCGAAAACCTCCAGCGTTCCGACCTCGACCCCATCGAGGAAGCGGGCGGCCTCAAGCGTTTGACCGAAGAGTTCGGACTTACGCATGAAGAGGTTGCGCAACGCATTGGCAAGCACCGCGTGTCGGTCTCGCAATCGCTGCGCCTGCTCAACGGATGTGCTGCCATCCGATCCTCGGTCGCTGCCGGCATCATCAGCGCCGGCCACGCCCGCGCCCTCATCGCGCTGGATTCCCAATCAGCTCAGGAGCACGGCCTCAAGGTGGTGGTCGCGCGCCGCCTCTCCGTCAGGCAAACCGAGAACTGGGTGAGGACCTACAAACCGCGGCGCAGGCCGCGAACCGACACCACCGCAGAGCTGCGCGCCCTCGCCGCCGACGTGGAAACGAGGCTGGGCCTGCCCGCAAAGATCGTCGGCAGCATGAACCGCGGCAAGGTGGAGCTCAAGTACTCGAGTCGAGAAGAGCTGGAACGGGTGTGCGCTAAGCTCGTCCGGTAACACGCATGGCGCTTCCAGAACAGCCCGCGGCGACCGCCGCGACCACCCGAACGTCGGCCGCTTCGTCGCTTCTGCGCGAGCTGGTCGAGGTCGTCGCGCTTGCGGTCATCCTCTATTTCGGCATCAGCTTCGCCGTTCAGGCGGTTCATGTCGAAGGCCTTTCGATGTTCGCGACCCTCGACGACAACGACTACCTGATCGCCAACAAGATCGACTACCGGCTCCACGCGCCACAGCGCGGAGACATCATCATCCTGCGTCCGCCAAATGACAACTCGAAGGACTTCATCAAGCGGATCATCGCGCTGCCGGGCGAGCGCATCCTCATCAGCGACGGCTTTGTGTACATCAACGGCCACAAGCTGGTCGAGCCCTACATACCGGAAGCCTGGACGACGCTCAGCAACTGGGGCGGCCCCGACGGCGAGGTCGTGCCGCCGAACGACTATTTCGTGATGGGCGACAACCGGAATCGCTCGCAGGATTCACGCATCTTCGGTTTCATCGGCCGGGACCGCATCGACGGGCGCGCCTGGTTTCGAATCTGGCCGTTGAATCATTTCGGCGGCATCTACGCGCTGCTCCCGATCCTGGAGACCGGCACCACGTCGGCGGGCTGAACCGCGGCACTACGACTCGATCGCAGTCTCGAAAGTCGACTCCTTGGTGAACGGGCCGATGACCGCCATTTGAATCGGCGAGCGCAGCACCGAGTTGGCGACACGCCGCACATCTGATGCGCTGACGGCATCGACGAGGCGCAGCTCGTCTTCGATGCTCCTTATCTCGCCGAGCAGGAGCTCCTGGTAGGTGAGCCAGAAGGCGACCCCGTTGGTTGTCTCGAGATCCAGGCGAAGCCGCCCTTTGGTGAACTCCTTGGCGCGCTGAAGCTCCTCGTCGGACAGGTCGCGATCGCAAAGCTCGATCATTTCTGCGACCACCGCCTTGATCGCCTCGACCGCCTTCTTCGGGTCGACGCCAAGGTAGACGCCGAGGTGACCTGTGTCGCGGTGCTTCTGCGTGAAGCTGTGCACGTCGTACGCCAGGCCGAGGCGCTCGCGAATGTTGAGGAAGAGCCGCGAGCTCATCCCTTCGCCGAGCACCGTGTTGAGCAGGTCGAGCGCATACCGGTCGGGGTGCAGATAGCTGAGCGCGCGGACGCCGAGGCAGATGTGCGCCTGCTCGGTGCGCTTTCGCCGCAGCATCACGTGCGGCCCGTTCAACGGCGCCGGCGGCTCCGGGCTCATCAGGCCATTCGGTTCGGATGGCAGGGTCACGCGCGAGCTGACCGCGGCGATGGTCTCGTCCTCGTCGACAGCGCCCGCCGCCCCGATGACGAGGTTCGGCAACCGGTAGTGGGCGTCCGCGTACTCGAGGATGTCGTCGCGGGTCAGGCGGGCGACCGACTGCTCTGTGCCGGCGATGTCTCGTCCCAGCGGATGTTCAGGCCAGATCACCTCTTCCAGCAGGTTCAGCACGTAGTCCTGGGGCTGGTCCTGATACATCTTCAGCTCCTCCAGGATCACCATCCGCTCACGCTCCACATCGTCCGGCGCGAGCTTCGAGTTAGACACGATGTCGGCAAGGACGTCGAGCCCGAGCTGGAGGTGCTCGGCCGGAACGCGGGTCCAGTACGCGGTCAGCTCCTTGTCGGTGGACGCATTTATGAAGCCGCCAACGCCTTCGATGGCGTCGGCTATCTCTTTCGACGTGGGCCTCCGGCGCGTGCCCTTGAACAAGAGATGCTCGATGAAATGCGAAACGCCCGCCAGCCGGTCGTCCTCGAGTCGCGAGCCTCCGCCGAACATGAACACCAGGCTGGCGGAGAGGCGTTCCGGCATCGGAGCCATGACCAGCCTCGCCCCTCCTGACAGGCCGTGGACTTGGTGGGGGACGGCCATGGGAGCGCCAGTATAGGGACCGGTCAGACCGCCGCGCCGCCCTCCTGCAACGCGCCGAGCGCAGCGTAAAGGGTCATCGCGACGAAGTCCGCGGGCATGCCGTCGGACACCGCATCCAGGGCCTCGCCGAGGTATCGGCGGACGTTGGGCACGCCGTCCACGTCCTTCAGCTCCAGGCAGTCGCGGATCGCCTCCGCGATCTCGGTGGGGGTGATCTCCTCGTCGCCGGCGCCATCCTCGACCGCATTGATCAAGGCGATCGCCTTCCGGATCCGCTCAGCCGCGGCCCGGCCCGCCATGGGTCGTCCTTCTACTCGGCGGCCGGCTTGCGGAGTCCGACGACCACCCGGCGTTCCGGCTCCTCGCCAATGCTCGAGCTCGTGACCTCGGGGTCTCCCTCGAGTGCCAGGTGGATCGCACGGCGCTCGAACGGCTGCATCGCATCGAGGGTGATCGCGTCGCCCGTCATCTTCACCTGGCGCGCGGCGCGCAGGGCGATCTCTCGAACCGTGTGCTCGCGGCGCTGCCGGTAACGCTCGACGTCGACGATGATCCGCTCACCTTCCCCAAGGTGACGGCCGACCATGACATTGGTCACAGACTGCAGAGCGCGAAGCGTTTCCCCACGCCAGCCGATCAAGGCACCCAGGTCTCGTCCGCTGATGTCGAGGGTCGTGGGCTCGCTGCCCGGGCGTGTGGTCACCTGGGCGCGGATGCCCATGTGCTTCAGAAGGCCCTCGACCAGGGCCCGAGCAATCTCGCCCTTGCCGTCGACTGGGGCCGCATCGGCTGCGGTGGTGGCCGCGTGATCGATCACCGTCACCTCGACAACCGTCTCATCCTGGCCTTCGCTCAGCACCTTGACGTCCACGTTTCGGCGACTCTCGCCAAGCTCGATCAAAGCCGCATCGACGGCCTCGTCCAGGGTGCGGCCGCGGCCCTCAGCTGATCTCATAGCACCGACCCTTCAACTGTTTCCTTATCTCTTGCGCTTTTTGCGATTGCGGCCCTGCGACCCGTTCCTGGGCCCGTTCTGGGGTCCGGGTCTGGGCCCATTCTGCGGCCCGTTCTTCGGCCCACTCGATGTGATAGCCGGCCCGATGTCGGGACCGCCCTTTGGCCCACTTCCCCCCATGACGATCCTGTCAGGCCGGAGCAAACCCGGCAACCGTAGAAGCCCCGGCAGGCGGAGGTTCCCCCATCCGACTACGAAATACTGCTGAATGATACCTACGCAGTTCCCTATGAACCAGTAGAGCCCAAGACCGGCCGGGACGTTCAGGGCGAAGTAGCCGATCATCAAGGGCGACAGCCAGACCATCATCTTTTGCATTTGTTGGGTCTGGAGCTCCTGCTCGGTGGGGTTCGGCATCGGCGGCATCTGCAGCATCTTTGTCTGAATGAAAGTGGTCACCGCCGCGAGAAGTGGGAAGACCAGGTAAGCGGCGATCGGGATGCCGATGCCGAAGATCGGCAGCGTGAAAAGCAGGTGGTGGTTCGGGTTGTCGTTCAGGTTGGGGATGAACAGGAAGTGCGCCGGCACCTTGGCGCTGTGCGCGAAGCCGGTGAACACGTAGTAGAGCGCCGTCAGGATCGGCAGCTGCACGATCAATGGGAGGCAGCCCACGAGCCCGGCGAATGGATTGATGCCGTGCTCCGCATACAGCTTCTGCATCTCTGAGTTCAGGCGAACGCCGTCCTTCTTGAACTTCTTACGGAGCTCCGCGACCTGCGGCGCCAGCTTTCGCTGCTCGAGCATCGACTTGCGCTGCGTCACCAGCTGGAACTGCTGCAGGGGCGCGAGTATCAGCCGGATCCCGATCGTCAACGCCACGATGGCCAGGCCGTACGCCCCGATGCTGGCGAACATCGGAACGGTCAGAAAAACGTTGTAGATGAAGGTCAGGACCGCCGCCAGGTTGTTCTCGAACACGACCTGCCACAGGTGGACGACAGGCTTGAAGACGTCGAAGACGGAGTCGAGGTAGATCTCAGGTCCCCCTTGTGGAGCGGTCGCCGGTGCGGTCAGGGAACAGGATCGTAGCCGCCCTTGGCGAAGGGATGGCAGCGCGCGATCCGCGCCGCCCCCATCCACCCGCCCCGCAGCCAGCCGTACCTCTCCACCGCCTCGTACGTGTAATGCGAGCACGACGGGTAGTAGCGGCACGACGGGGGAAGGATCTTGGAGAACGACATCTGGTAGCCGCGAATCAGGGCGAGCAGGATCCTGGTCATGGGTTCAGCTTGGAAAGCCTGAGCGCCGCCTGCGCGGCCTCTTGCTCGAGGTCTGCGAATGACACTTCGAGCGCTGCGGGGCGGGCGATCAGGACCACGTCATATCGTATTCCCAGCCCGGCCAGCGGCGAATCAGGCCCGAGGAAGGTCGCGCGGGCGAGCTCGCGCAAACGGCGCCGGGCGCGGTTGCGCTCGACCGAGCTTTTCAGTGCCTTGCTGACGGTGACGCCCACGCGGTTCTCCTCGCTCGAGCTGGGCACCGCAAAAGCCACCAGCGCCCGCCCGCTGTAGACACGCTTGCCACCGATCGCCGCCTGGAACTCCGCTTGCCGGCGGAGGCGGTAACGCCTCTTCACCGGAGAGGCGCGCTTAGCTGCTCAGCCGCAGACGGCCCTTGCGACGGCGATTCTGGACGACGCGTGCGCCACCTCGCGCGCTCATGCGGCGCAGGAAGCCATGTACGCGCCGGCGGTATCGCTTCTTGGGTTGGAACGTTCGCTTGATGTCGGGCTCCCCCTGTCGCGAGACTGATGTGAACCGCGGTAGTGTATCGAACCTGGGCGTCCTGACTCGTGACATCCCTACTATAACTTCATCAGGGCACCTATATGCATTGCGATGAGGTTAAGGCTTTGCTACAATCCCCGCCCGGAAGCAGCCAGAGTTGGGGTCGCAGGTCCATCCCAGTACAGGTCACGCCAGTCGGTCTAAGTAAACGTTCCACTTGAAGCGCAGTTGAGCGTATACCACCGCTTCCATATTTCGGGATCGACCGGATGTGGGATTTCGGCTAGGTTGGCACCGTCAGCCTGTGGAAATCTGGTCCGCTCTTTTCCACAGGCACCAGTAAGGCGGAGCTCATGGCCGTGGAGCTTCGGTTGAACCTGCGGTCGCCGATTTGCGATGCCGGGGTGGCTTCGCCGGCGAGGTAAGCGGGAAAAGGATGGAATTGATTTGGCCCCAAGTTGTCCACAGCATTTGCAGAGCCCAGCAGGGCTTCATCCCCAGGAAACGCGCTTCAGTCCACAGGTGGGTCGCGCGCCCTTTGTCTCGCTGAGACGGCCGGAGGTGTGAGTTGAACCAGGACCAAGTCTGGTCGCAGGTCCAGGAGGAGCTGCGATTTCAACTGGCGAAGCGGACCTACGACATGTGGCTGAAGAACACCTCAGTGGTCTCCGCCGACAACAACACTTACAGGATCGGGGTGCCCAGCAAGCTCGCCAAGGACTGGCTGGCGGACCGTTTCTCGGGCCTTATTCAAGAGACGCTTCAAGCCGTCACGGGCTCAGATGTCGACATCGACTTCGTCATCTCACCCAGCGGGCACCGGCCGACCGTGGCCACCGTCGACGTCGATGCTGTGAGCTCTGGACAGGAGAACGGCCACGATTACGGCGTCGAGCCATTTCCCGATGGCGTACCCATACCGCCATCCGAGCTCAACGTTCGCTTCAAGTTCTCATCATTCGTCGTCGGCCACAACTCGCAGTTCGCGCACGCGGCGGCGAAGGCGGTGGCCGAGGCGCCCGGCGACAGCTACAACCCGCTGTTCCTGTATGGAGGCGTCGGCCTCGGCAAGACGCACCTCATGCACGCCATCGGCCACGAGGTGCACGACCGCTTTCCACGAAAGCGCGTTGTCTATCTCACATCCGAGCAGTTCACGAACGAGGTGATCAGCTCAATCGCGACCGCGCGCATGGGCGAGTTCCGGCACAAGTACCGGACCGTCGACGTGCTCCTCATCGACGACGTCCAGTTCCTTGCCGGCAAGGACCGCACCAAGGAGGAGTTCTTTCACACGTTCAACGCGCTGCATGAGATCAACAAGCAGATCGTGATCTCGTCAGACCGGCCGCCGAAGGAGATCCCCACGCTCGAGGACAGGCTTCGGTCGCGGTTCGAATGGGGGCTTATCGCCGACATCCAGTCCCCGGACTTCGAGACGCGGCTCGCCATCCTGCACTCGAAGCTCGGCGAAAACAGCGCGCTGGTCCCCGAAGAGGTTTTGAGCTTCATCGCTCACAAGGTTCAGCGGAACATCCGCGAGCTGGAGGGCGCGCTGACGAGGGTCCAGGCTTTCGCCGCGGTTCACCAAAGGCAGGTCGATGAGGACGAGGCCGCCCGACTTCTCGCCGACATCATCCCTGCGGGCACGCGCAAGCCGATAAACGTCGAGCGCATCCAGGCGCTTGTGGCCGATTACTACAACGTGACTCTCGACGATATGAAGGGAAAGCGCAGGGACAAGCACATCGTCTTTCCAAGACAGGTGGCCATGTTCCTGGTGCGTGAGGAGACTCCATCATCGCTGCCCGCCATCGGAAAAGCGTTCGGGGGTCGCGACCACACCACCGCCCTTCACTCCATCGAGAAGATCGCCAACGAGCTCAAAGAAGACGAACGGCTGCGCTATGAAGTCCAGGCCATACGTGAGCGCCTCTACGTTCAGTGATCGCGCTTTCCACACTTTGTTCCGTGGACCCTGGGAGAAGCAGCGAGTTGGCACGCCCGCCTGTTTTCCTCCCCAGAGAGACCACAGGCCACACCTCGATTCGGCACGATTTCGCAGACCTTATCCCCGACCTCGGCCGATCTGTAAAGGAACTCGACATCCACAGTCTCCACAGCGCTTACTGTTATGGAGTACGGATGATTTCAATTAAGAGAATCTCTTACAACGGGGGACAACTGTCTTGAATGCCAAAGTGATTGCATCCCAGATGAAAGTCACATGCAGGCCGGCGGTATTGAGCCAGGCGTTGCAGATCGTCTCTCGCGCCATCTCCAGCCGGACCACTCTCCCGATCCTCAACAACATCCTGATCGAGACCACCTCCGAAGGACTCGCGCTCACGGCCACGAACCTCGAGATCGGCATTCGCAAGATGGTGCCGGCCGAGGTGTCGATGGAGGGGGGAACGACTGCCCCCGCGCGCTTGCTCACCGATTTCGTCAGCACACTCCCCGACCAGGATCTCGAGATGACACTGGACGGGTCCACGCAATCGCTCAGCCTGCGGTGCGCTCGATTCGACACCCACATAAAGTGCATCGAGGCGGAGGAGTTCCCGCCCGGCCCCCGTCCGGACGAGGGCGACCGTCTGGAGGTGGCTCTGGACGAGCTGGTCAGCGCGGTCGAGCAGACGCAGATGGCCGCCTCCACCGACGAGGCGCGGCCGGTGCTCACCGGAGTCCTGGTCCAGATCCAGGGCGGGGCGCTGACGATGGCGGCCACCGACGGGCATCGCCTGGCGGTCCGCAAGCTGGCGGCCACCGGTCCCGCCGACCTCGAGGCCAGCCTGATCGTGCCCGCGCGCGCGCTGGCCGAGCTCTCGAGGGTGCTCAAAGGCGAACCCGGCAAGGTCGAGGTGATCATCTCGAAGGCTCGAAACCAGGTCTTTTTCAAGGCGGGCAGCTCCGAGCTGACCTCTCGTTTGATCGATGGGAAGTATCCCAACTACTCACAAGTTATCCCCAGCAAGAGCTCGACCAAGGTAAGGGTCTCCACCAGCGAGCTCACGCAGACGGTGAGGGCGGTGTCCTTGTTCGCACGGGACAGCGCCAACGTGATCCGCGTCAAAGCCCAGCCCGGCGCTCTGGTCCTGTCGGCGACCACAAATGAGGTGGGCGACAGCAAGGCCGAGATGTCCGCCGATGTGGACGGGTCCGACATCCAGATTGCCTTCAACGCCCGCTATGTGCTCGACGCACTGGGCGTGATCGAGGCGGACGAGGTCGAGCTGCTGTTCGACGGTCCTCTCAGCCCTGGCCTGCTGCGGCCGCCGGGCAAGGAGCACTACCTGTACGTGATCATGCCCGTGCGCGTGGCGATGTCGTAGCGGGTTGATTGCTGCTCCGGCGCCTCCAACTTAGAAACCACCGCAACTACGCCCACCTAGACCTCGAGCCCAGTCCCGGCGTCAACGTTTTCATCGGCGCGAACGGTCAGGGCAAGACCAACCTGCTCGAGGCGGTTGCCATGCTGGCCCTGTCCGCGTCGCCGCGGGCGCGGCGCGATGTCGAGGTGGTCGGCCCAGTGGCTCCAGCCACGCGCATCGAGGCGGAGGTCGAAAGCCGGGGAACGGTGGTTGAGCTGGCGATTGCGCTCAGCGTCGAAGGCGAGCGCGCCAAGCGTTCGATCGACGTCGACGGCGCTCGGCGTCGCGCTTTCGACCTGCCTGGGCACTTTCGCGTCACCCTCTTCTGGCCTGACGACCTCGGCCTGGTCAAGGCCGGGCCAGAGCTCCGGCGACGGTTTCTGAACCAGATGCTGGTGCAGGTCGAGCCCGGCTACGCGCGCGCCCTTGCCGGGCTCAAGCGAGTGCTCGAGCAGAGGAACAGCCTCTTGAAGAGGATGGCCGCGGGCGAGGCAAGTGGAGACGTGCTCGAAGCCTGGGACGAGGAGCTGATCCGGATCGGCGGCGAGGTCTCCGCGGCGCGTGCGCGCGCAGTCCGGGAGCTGCAGCCGGAAGCTGCCCGCGTCCACGCAGAGATCGCCTCCGGCGAACGCCTGGAAATCGAGTACCTCGGGCCTCCCGCCGACCTGGCGGAGGCTGTGCATAACTCGCTCTCCGAAGACCTCAGGCGTGGCGCAACATCCATCGGCCCTCACCGTGATGACGTGAAGGTGCTACTTGACGGGCGTGAGGCTCGCGCTTATGGGTCTCAGGGTCAGCAGAGGACGGCGGTGGTGAGCCTCAAGCTGGCCGAGGCCGCCATCGTCGCCCGGCGGACGGGTGAGCGCCCCGTGCTTTTGCTGGATGACGTTCTTTCCGAGCTCGACGGAGAGCGCCGGGCAGCCCTGCTGCGGCAGGTGGCCGGAGAGGGCCAGGTCATCATCACATCGGTCGAAGCGGGGCCTTTTCCACCCGAGCTGATATCCAATTCCAGGGTTTGGAGGGTCGCTGGGGGCGAAATTGCAGCCTGTGGATAAGCTGGGCAATATCCTGCCTCGGGTGCTGCGCCGCCAGCCGGGCGGCGGACGCCTGCTGGGGTCTCAGGTGGCCTCTGCATTCCGCAATCTGATCGGCCCCGAACCGGCCAGATTGTGCGACGAGGTCGAACTGCATTCGGGGACCCTGCTGGTCACCACCTCCAGTCCCGCCCTGGCGCACCAGCTCAGGCTCGATTCCGAAACCATCGTGGCGCGCCTGAACGGCCTTGACCTCGGCCGCAAAGTACGCGCCTTCCGCGTCCGCATCGGACGGTCGACGTACTCGGATTGACCATGCCCGGAGCCCACCGGTGAGGCTAGGACTCGAGCAGGCGCGGGCAGCCTCCATCGGACGCGGAGCGGTGCGGGTGGTCGCCGGCGCCGGAACAGGGAAGACAGCGGTGATCGCCGAACGGTTTCGCAGGCTGGTCGCGGCCGGCGCGCCGGCGAGCTCGATCCTGGTCATGACTTTCACCGACCGCGCCGCCGGCGAGATGCGCCAGCGCATCGAAGACCTCACGGACGCGCCGGCGCCTGCCGTCGGCACCTTTCATTCCGTCGCTCTTGGGTGGCTGCGAGCGGATGGCCGGCTCGTCGGGGTGCCGCCAGGGTTCCGCATCCTGGCCGGCGCTGACCGATGGATTCTTGCCCGCGAGCTCATGTGGGACCTGGGCGACATGGTGCTCACCGGAGACGAACGTCCTGACGATCTGGTCTCCCCCGCGCTGCAGATGCTGGAGCGGTTGAAGCAGGAGCTCGTGCCGCTCAAGCGTCTTGCCGCGTGGGCCACGTCGAGCGATGACCCCGAGCGTGCTGGACTGATGAACGCCTGCGTGGCTCTCTTCCGGGCTTATGAGCGCGCTTGTGCCAGGCAGAGGCTCCTCGACTTCGAAGACCTGCTGGCGCTGGCCGTGCGAATGCTCGAGGAGCAGCCGGCAGTGCTCCGCGCGTACCGCGCGCGCTACCCGCACGTGCTGGTCGATGAGTACCAGGACCTGAACCTTGCACAGGAGCGCCTCGTCGAGCTGATCTCGGAGGGCGGCGAACCGTTTGTGGTCGGTGACGACGACCAGAGCATCTACCGCTTCAGGGGAGCATCGCGCGCGAGCCTCGAACGATTCAGGATGCATTTCCCGTCCGCACTGACGGTCACGCTCGGGCGCAACCATCGCAGCTCGCGACGGATCGTGACCGCCGCGTCTGCCCTGATCGCCAACAGCCCCGAGCGCCTGCCGAAGCAGCTGAGGTCCAGTCGTGCCGGCGACAAGGTCGAAATGTGGCTGTGCCCGGACGGCGCGACCGAGGCGGGCGCAATCGCCGCTGAGGCCGAGCGCCTTGTCAAGGCGGGCACGCCGCTGCCGGCGATCGCCGTCTTGTGCCGCACTCACGCCATCGCCCGGCCGATCGCGATTGCGCTGGCGGCGCGACGTCTTCCACATGTCGTTGTCGGCGGTTCTGGGTTTTACGACCGGCCTGAGGTGAGGGACGTGATTGCGTTGCTGCGGGTCACGCGCAACCCGACCGACCTGGTCGCGCTCGCGCGTGCTCTGACGCGTCCGCCGTGGAGTCTGGATGCAGCATCCGCGCTGGCCACGCTGCGCGACCGAGGGCCGATCGCGCCACTTGACGCGCTTGAGCAGTGGACGCCGGCGGCCGGTCCGGCATCGCTGCTTCGCGCCCTGTCGAAGGCCGCGGCGGAGATCGATGTACGCGACCTCTTCTTCGAGCTGATGGAGAGGAGCCGGTACCTCGAGATCTTGAGCGCCGGCCTCGAGACCAGCGAAGCAGCGCGGGCCATCGCAAACGTAAGCCGCTTTGCGGAGCTGATCGCCGACTTCTGCGAGACATCCGCCGACCGTTCGCTGGAGTCTTATATGCGCCACCTGGACCTCGTCATGCTGTCGGGTGAGGATGAGGAACCGGCCGCCGTTGAGGGCCTCGTCGACGCGATCCAGGTGATGACGATCCACCAGGCCAAGGGCCTCGAGTTCGACGTCGTCTTCGTGCCCGGGTTGGTGGAAGGGCGGTTGCCCCAATCCGGTCGGTCGCCTCGCTTCGAGCTGCCGCCGCCGGTGCTCGAACCGCTGGTGCGCGGACGCGAGGACGTCGTGGCGGAGGAAAGGCGCCTGCTGTACGTCGCGATGACACGAGCGAGGCAGCGCCTGTACCTGACCCGCGCCTCGCACTATGAGGGCGGCCGTCGGTGGAGGGACTCACGATTCCTCTCCGAGGTGAGGAGCGCCGGCCCGCGGGTAGTTTGTGAGCGAGAGGTTCCTGCCGGCGAAAGCCCCTCTCCCCAGCCCTCTCCCCGGCGGGGAGAGGAGAACGCCGAGCTTCTCCTGTCCTATTCCGCCATCGCCGTGTACCGCGACTGCCCAAAGCAGTATTGGTACCGCTACGTGCAGCGCCTGCCTGCGGTGCAGAGCGCCGAGGCGGTTCACGGGGTGATCCTCCACGAGGTGTTGAGACGGGCCGGCGGCGCGAGGCAGAACGGAAAGAAGATCACGGCCGCGCTGTTGAGGTCCCTCCATGCGGACGTCTGGAGCTCGACATCGTTCCCAGACGCGCGTCGCGCCCCCACTTTCAAACGCAAC
This sequence comes from Chloroflexota bacterium, assembly GCA_005880945.1. GTDB lineage: Bacteria > Chloroflexota > Dormibacteria > Dormibacterales > Dormibacteraceae > Palsa-872. The sequence goes on from VBIU01000034.1 coordinate 32,319, forward strand.
GGAGCGAATCAGCTGGAGGCGTATCGAAAGAGCGGGGGCTTCGATTCCACGCCGGAGTACCTCGAGCACGAATTCACCGCCGCGATCGACGGCTGGACGTTGCGCGGTGTCATCGACCGGGTCGATCGCACGGAGGAGGGCTGGCGGATTCTCGACTACAAGAGCGGAAGGCGGGTGGCCCGCGGCCGTCGCGATCTGCAGGTGGCGCTGTACGCGATGGGCGCCGCGACCGCGCTCTCGCTCGAGGCGGACGGCGCCCTAAAGGGCACGACACCGCCTCGGATCGACCTGGAGGTCGTCTACCTGGCGTCAGGCGAAACGATCAGCCTCGAGCGGACCGACGCGCTGGTCGTAGAGGCGCAGAAGCAGGGCGCCGAGGTGGCCGACGGAGCCAGGGCCGGCCGCTTCGAAGCGCGGCCCGACCGGCGTCGGTGCCGGCTGTGCCCCTACCGGCTCGCTTGCGCCGACGCCCTGTAGCGAGCCGCCAGCAGCAAGCACTCGCGAGCGATGTCGGAGGATGCGTAAGGGTGCGCAAGCTCCGCCGCCCGGCGCGACATCTCACGCCAGGTCGGTCCGCCCTCGGCCAGGACCCGCACCTCTTCCAGCAGGTCGGCCTCCTTCGGCGAGAACTTGCCGACGCCGGACTTGACGACGAAGTCGACGTTCGGAGATTCCTGTCCCGGCAGGAAGCCCGTGATGATCAGCGGCAAGCCGGTGGCGAGCGCCTCGGCGATGGCGCCGGGACCGGCCTTGGTGACGGTGACATCGCACGCGCGCATCAGCTCCGGCATGTAATCGACAAAGCCGAGCACCAGGGTCGGGGTGGCAAAGTGCACGCGGGCCAGCCGGCGCCGCAGCTTCTCGTTGCGGCCGCAGATGGCCACGACCTGCCATTGCTGAAGCTCCCACGCCAGCATGCGCACCTGCTTCAGAAGGCTGCCGGCGCCGGCCGCGCCGCCCATGACCAGGATCGTGAAGCGCGACTCGTCGAGGCCGAACCGGCGGCGCAACGCTTGCTTCTCACCTGGTGCGGGAGGGCGGAAGCGCAAGTCGACTGGCAGGCCGAGGAGCTTGACGCGGTCTGGCGGAACCCGGCGCCGGATCGCGACTTTTCGCGCCAGCTCCGTCGGCGCAACCACCAGGTCCGCCTGGCTGAACGTCCAGCCTCGATGGAAATCGACGAGGTCTGTGATCACCGTCATCAGGGCGCGCGGACGGCCGCACTTCTGGATCGCCTGGTACGTCATGTGGTTGAGCAGGGGATGCACCGACAGCAGGACGTCGGGGTCGTGCTTCTTGATCAGCTCGACCGTGACCTTGCGCACGCCTCGACCAAAGACAGCGCGGATGGCGGCGAATGTCGGTTTCGTGTTGCTCGAGTGATAGACGGCGCCCCAGGCGACTCTCGATCGCTGGATCATGGGCGAGTAGAGAGACGCGAGCCTGCGCACCACGGCTGGGCCCTGAGCCATAAGCGGGTCGGCCACCGTCACCACGCATGTGGGGTCGAACAACTTGAGCGCATCCGTGAGCGCGCGAGCCGCCGCGCGATGACCGCCGCCGGTGTCGCTGAACAGGATCAGGATTCTGGGCGCGCCGCCGACAGGGGTCGGGACTGGGGACGGAGCCTGCTGTGGGCCGGCGCCCGCCGGCAGCGCGCCTACCTGCGTCTCGCGGCTGCCCGGCGCGCGATCCACCGCATGTTGTATTGCGCGAGCAGAAGGGTGATGAACACCATCCCGGCGATTCCGATGCCCACCCACAGGATCGTCCGCTTGGCAAGCTCGTTGGCCGACAGCGGCGGCTCGCCATGCCGGTTCTGGTCGATGATGAAAGCCGCCAGGTCCTTTACGTCCTGGTCGGTCAGGCTCGGGTTGCCGCCCTTGACGGGCATGTCGACTGCCCCCGGATCACCCGCCTGGTGCTTTCGGCCGTTGGTGATGATGCTGATCAAAAAGGCCGGGTCGAGGCTGTCGGGCACGCCCGGCAGCTTTGCGATGGGATTGAGGGCGGGCCCGATGCTCCCGCCCAGGCTCGCGCCATGGCAGCTCGTGCAGTTGGCCGCATAAAGGGTCGCCCCTTTGGCCGGATCGCCGGGCAATGGCGCCGGGCCGCCCGATGGGGATGGCGAGCTGTCGGCCATGGTGCTGATCGCGGTGAGCGCCACCAGCGCCGGCACGGCCACGGCCAGCAGCACTGACAGCTTCAAGCCCCGGTTGAGGCGCATGGCGCGCCAAATCATAACCTGCCCATATTTTGGGCCCCCGGCGGGAATAGCAGGGAAGCGCGTAGGTTTTATCTCTGATATGGCGTCATGCTCTCCGGTCTCCCGTTCGCCTTTCTGCTGCGTATCGAGGCGCTGGCTAGACGCGAGATCGGCCTACCGTGGCTGAGTCGACTCAACTGATCTCCGACCGCTCCGCCAGGCGGCGGATCGCGGTCGTCTCCATGCACACGTCTCCGACGGCCTCGCTGGGCCAGGACGGCAACGGCGGCCTCAACGTCTACGTCCGCGAGGTGTGCAGCGCTTTCAGCGATCGGGGCATTGCCACCGACATCTTCACCCGAAGGCAGTCTCCCGACGACCCGGCCATCGAATCCCTCGCGCCGCTTTCGCGCGTCATCTATCTGACGGCCGGCCGGAGCCTGGACAAATACGCGCTCTACAGCGAGGTGCCCGGTTTCGCGGCTGGGATCCGGTCGTTTGCCGAGAGCGAGCAGCTCCAGTACGACCTCCTCTATTCGCACTACTGGCTTTCGGGTGAGGTCGCCTGCCTGCTGCGCCCAGAGATGGGGGCCGGTTGGGCGCATACGGCGCACACCCTCGGCCTCGTCAAGAACCGGACTCTGGCGAGCGGCGCGCGCCCGGAGCCGGCGCAGCGCATACGTGTGGAAGGCGAGATCGCCCAGCAGGCGGACCTGCTTATCGTTTCCACCCCGGACGAAAGTGACGACCTGGTTCGATCCTATCGGGCTAACCCCGAGCGTGTTTTCGTCGTGGCGCCTGGCATCGACCTGGCCACCTTCCAGCCCCTCGACCGCGCTGAGGCTCGCCGGAAGATCGGCTACGGCCCCGGCCGGCTGATGCTGTTCGTCGGCAGGCTCGAGCGCCTCAAGGGCGTCGAGGTCGCGATCCGCGCGCTTGCGCTGCTGCGCGACCGCGAGCATGACGACCTCCGCTTCGTGGTGGTGGGCGGGGACGCCCACCAGGGCGGCTCCCAGGACGGCGACGAGAGCGAGAAGGAAAGGTTGAAGGCTGTCGCCTCGGCGCTGGGCGTCCGCGATCGCGTCGACTTCCTGGGGTCGGTCGCCCATCACGAGCTCCCTTACTTCTACGCGGCGGCCGACGTCTGCGTGATGCCCTCGTACAGCGAATCGTTCGGCCTGGTTGCTCTCGAAGCCCAGGCGTGCGGCCGCCCTGTCGTCGCGTCCGGAGTCTCAGGGCTGCGTTCGGTGGTGCGCGACGAGGTCAGCGGATATCTGATCGACGGACACGACCCCGCCGTTTATGCGGAACGGATCGGACGGCTGCTGGCGGATCCGGAGCTCGCGACCCAGATGGGTCTAAGGGGCCGGCTGCTGGCCCAGCGATTCTCGTGGACGCGGACTGCCGACAGGCTGGAGGGACTGTTCGAGGACCTGATCGAGAGCAGTCATGCACGCGTCCAGGCCGGCGTGCGGCACGAATAGGGAAACGACTCAGGGTCGAACACGGTGAGCGGCGCCGGCCTGGTCCCGTCGCTGTTCATCAACCAGACTTGATTGCCGTTCAGGAACGCGATCTGGTGGCCGTCGGGTGACGGCACGGGGTTCGCCACCGCAACGTTTGGATCGGACGGCATCCCAAGTGCTGGGGTCAGCACCGTGGGCGGCGCGATCGCGCTGACCAGAAAGGCCTTTCGCACGACAACCGTGTCTGCCTGCAACCCAGCCGCGAAAACGAGGTGGACCGAATCCGGCAGCCATGCCGGCGCGCCGATCTCCGCGCCGCTGGCAATCGTCACCGTCGCACCTGGGCCGGTCAGGTTGCGGACCTTGAGGCTCGTCAGCTGGATGTCCTGCCGCAGGTATGCGATCCGGTTTCCAGCAGGAGCCCATGCGAGATCGCTGATCGGCGCGTTCTCGAGCGCCAGCTGGTAACGGGCCTGTAGGCCGACGTCGTAGCCCCAGATCACGCTCGATTCGGAGCCTACCGCGACATACGCCAGCCGCCCCCCGCCCGGCGCCACGACGGCCCGGGAGACTGCGGCCGATATCAAAGTGTCGGCCCCACCTGCCGAAAGGCGATGCAGCGCGCCCGCTTCGTCGATGTACACGTACCCCATTCCCGATGCGAGCGCCGCCGCCCATGTCGCTTTGAATCCAAGCGGCACCGGATCCTGGCCAGGCGTGAAAGCAGACCACGACCCGCCATCGCCCTGAATGACCAACCGGTCGCCCTCGGGCGACCAGCTGAAGGAGCGCACCAGCCCTCCCCCTGCCAGCTTGCGAGGGAAGCCGGATTCATTGACGATCCAAAGCGGTCCGGAGGTACCGTCGGCGGTCGAGGTCGTGAATGCGACCCAACGGCGCAGCTCACGAACGGCGCCGGTGATGAACGCGACGCTGATGTCCCGCGCGATCTGGTTGCCATCCGCGTCTCTGGCGGCGGTGGTCACCGCGATGGCGTACTCGGTCGAGGCTCGCAGCAGGGTGCCGGGTGCGATGATCGCGTGGCGTCCGTCGGTAGGGTCGATTCGGACGCTGAAGGCTGACGGTGGAGTGAGCGTGAGCGCGCGGGCAAGGCTGGCGCCGTCCATGTCGCGGGTGAAGTTGAGGGAAAGGTAGGCGGCCGGGTCGACACCACTCTCGCCGTTGGCCGGTGTTGAGCCTGCCAGGTTCGGCGGACCTTCGGTGACGAACGACCAGTGATGTCGAAGCACTGCGGCATTGCCGGCCGCGTCCATGTATCCGGGCTCGAGCACAACCTCATAAGTCGTACTCGGGGCGAGAGTCGGGTGCTCGTAGGCGAGCTGCCTCGGGCTGACCCACACGAGATTCCCCGCGGTCGCCGGCACCAGGTGGAGACGGCTTTCGATGGAAGGGATGTCCACGTCGTGATCGAATGTGATCTTGATGGGCGTCGCCGTCGACACGTCCTTCGCGCCGCGCTCCGGCGAGTAGGCGACGATCTGCGGCGGATTTCCGCCGCAGGCAGAGATGGTTGCCATCACGAGCAACGCGACGCCGACCGATCCGAGCTTCACTTCCTCACCTTACCGGCGGCCGCTTGGGGAGGCGTCCTCCTACAGGTGCGACTTGAGGCGCGCCCTCATCTCGTGGGCCAGCTGTTCGAGCCGCGACGAGTCCACGAAGAGGAGAGAGATGCTCGGGATCTGGTCGATCGCGCCCTCGATCCCCGACTCGGATGGGTCCGCGGCACCGAGGATGTCCTTCACCTTGCGCGCGCGATTGCCCAGAGCGTCCTCGGCCATCGCCTGAAGCTCGGCCACGATCGGCGACCAGTCACGCTGCGGTCCGCCCGGCTGTGGCGGCGTGGTCGGCGCGACCTGCATCGCGGGTTGCGAGGGAGGTGTGGGGTGAGTTGTCGGTGGGGGCGTGTATGTCGGATAGACGGCGGTGGGCGGGGGAGGAGGCGAGTCCTGTGTGATGACTGGCATCGGGCTGGTGACCGGCTCGGCGGCGGGCGGCGTGGTTGCCGCGACCGATTGGCCGCTGTTCCGAGGTCCGCGCTGCGAAGCCACCACCTCGTCGACATCGAGGGGCGGGTGCTTGGTCGCATCCGCGGACTTGACCTCGATCATCGCGCTGGGGTCGTCGCACAGGGCGAGCGCGCGGTCGGGCTTGTCCGATATGTCGCGTGACTCGCTGGTGTAGGCGCCGGCGAGCTCGCCCTCCGAGAGGATGATGACTCCAGTGCCTCCGGCGGATCGGATCATCACACTGCCGCTCAGCTTGCGATCGCTCAGGAACTTGAGCAAAGCCTTCATGTCGACCCACGCGGCGTACAGCTCCGTGTACATGGGCTTCGACACTGTGAGCTCGTAGAGCCCATCGATCAGCTCGGGCGAGAGGCCCACGACGTCGAGGACCCCGTGACCCGTAGTGACGTCCTGGTTGAACTGGTGCAGCGCGGTCTTGCCGAGCATCAGGCCGCCCGGTTCGGCGGATCCGTCGTACATGCACTCGAGCGCCGAACCCTCACGGAAGAGGATCAGACCGGTGGCGTCGTCGGTGAGAAGGCGCACGTAGCCCGTGTAGCCCTCCTTCTCGAGGGTCGTGATCAGGCGAGGGAAGTCGACGAAGGACGTCTTGAGCGAGTCGTAGATGACCTGCCCGGCGGGTACGGGTATCGGCTCACGCCCGTGCTTGGGTTGCGGTCGATGCTTCACGCCGCGTCGCGGCTGGGGTGCTTCCACCTTTCTCTCCGGTTCAGGATGATCTCGGCGCTCCCCGCGCGCCTCGGCCTTCTCGACCTTGGGGGGTTCCGCTGTGCCGTGCTTGGGAGCCGCCTCGGCTGCATGTACCAGCTCCGGTATACCGGCTTTGACCGTCTCATCGGCCGGTAGCTTAGCCTTCGCGTCGAACTCGAACTCGCCTTTGCTCCAGGTGAGGGCGCTGACGACGGCGTCGTCGCCCGCCAGGCCGTCCCCCTGCGCGTGGAAGAGATGGCCGAACAAGAAGTAAAGCGAAGTCGATTCGCCCGACCCATTCCTCAGGGTAAGCGTACCCGTGGACCGCTCACCCTGAGCGGCTTCCAGCAGCGAGCGAAGGGGAGTTTCGGCCAGCGAGCCGTGTGACTGCAAGAGGCTTCTCCTGAGATCGGCCCAGCCCGATCGTGGGATTAAAGAGAAAGTTAGTATAGATATCGAGATCAGATTCGCGCGCCCGGAGCAGCCCGAGGCCGGCAAAGCCGTTACGCCCCGACTCAAGCCATCCCCAGCGCGCTTGCTGCTCGTGCGTCACGGCCAGTCGACGTGGAACCACGAGCACCGCATCCAGGGCCAGCTCGACCCCCCGCTGTCGGAAGAAGGGCGGCGCCAGGCCACGTCGCTCGGCGCGCGGCTGGCCGGCCGCTCGTTCACCGGTTTTTACACCAGCGACTTGCAGCGGGCGAGCGAGACCTCGCAGTTGATCGGCCACGCGCTGGGCATCGATCCCGTGGCCAAGGTCGAGCTCCGAGAGATTCAGCTGGGTCAGTGGGAGGGCTTGCGCACCGAAGAGCTCGCACTGCGTTTTCCGGAGGCCTGGGCGAGCTGGTCGGAAGAGCCGGATTGGGATCTCGTTCCCGGTGGCGAGGGCTCGGCCGCCTTCGAAACGCGCGTTGACTCCGCGCTGGATTCGATCTTCAACCGCCACCCTGAAGGCGACGTGCTCGTTGTGACCCATGGCGGAGTGATACAGATCGCCCTGCATCGCGTCGTCGGAAGGCCAGGTCGAGGCATCTTCCCGTTTCGCATCCAGAACGCGTCAGTGTCGGTGATCGAAAGGCGCAACGGCCGCCTCGTCGTCAGCGGCGTCAACGACATCGGCCACCTGGAGGTCGCTTCCGGAGAGTTGGAGATCGGGTGAGCACCGCGGCCGCGACCTGGGACGCAGAGCTCGGGGAGCTCGCCGCTCCCTCACCGCTTCTGCAGACATGGGGCTGGGGAGAGGTGCAGTCGCGCGCAGGTTGGACGGTGGAACGTGTTCGCCTGAGTGGCGGCGCGCTCGCCAGCGTTCAGCTTCGTGGCGTCGGCCCCATTCGCGAAGCGTATGTGCCGCGCGGACCGGTACCCGCAACCGCGCCCTCGATCGATGCGCTGGTGGAATGGGCGCGCGCCGCGAAGGTCGCCAAGCTGCGGCTCGAGCCCGAGGCTCCTCATACGTTCGCCGAGGTTCTCGGCGAGCGTGGATTCGCAAAGGTCGAGCCAACGCAGCCGGAGTACACGCGCATCATCACGATGCGCCCGCCCGACGAGCTGCTCGCCACCTTCAAGCAGGGCCGGCGTTACAACATTCGCGCAGGCCTTCGGCGTGGTGTCGTGGTCGAAGAAGGAAAGGATGCCGCGGAGCTGGCGCGTCAGTCCGCTGCGGTGGAGCGCCGGGAGTCCATAAGCCTGCCGGCGCAGAGCTACTACGGGCTGCTTCTCGAGCTCTTGCCGTGGAGTCGCACCTATGTCGGCCGGCACCCGGAGACAAGCGAGGCGCTGGCCGCGGTTCTCGTGGCGCGGCACGCCGGTCGCGCGTACCAGCTCTTTGCGGGGCGGAGCGGGGCGCATCCCGAGCTGATGGCGAACGACCTGGCGTGGTGGGCCGGCATCCGATCGGCTGCCGAGGACGGGTGCCGCGACGACGACCTCTGGGGGGTGCCGCCCCCAGGCTCTGGGCCCAATCATCCATGGCACGGGCTGGGCTTCTTCAAGGCAGAGTTCGGCGGAGAGGAGGTGGCTTACGCCGGGGCGTGGGAGCTCATCCTGTCGGCGGCAGGGTCACGTTTGATCGACCTGGAGAAGAAGGCACGCAAGGGCGTTCGGGGCCTGAAACGCAACATCTCCTAACAATCCTTCAAATCAGTTAGTATTGAAGGATGATCAGCACGACCGAGACATCCCGCAAGGTCCTGATCGTCGACGGGGACGCGAGCACCCGCCGCGAGGTCCGGACAGCCTGCGCCCAGGATGGCTACCAGGTCCTGGAAGCCGACAGCGGCGCGGACGGCCTTCGCGAGCTCGGCGCCGCCCGACCCAGCCTCGTGCTGCTGGAGGTGGCGCTCCCGGACGGGTCGGGCTTCGATGTCTGCCGGGAGCTCCGCAAAGCGGATCCTGCTGTGCCGGTGATCATGATGAGCAACCGATCGGACGAGATCGACGTCGTCGTCGCCCTCGAGATCGGCGCCGACGATTATGTGACGAAGCCGCTGCGCATCCGGGAGCTGGTGGCCCGCATGGCGGCCCATCTGCGCCGCACGAGGCTCGAATCGGTCGAGGCGACACGAAGCCGGCTCGAGTTCAGGGAGCTCGTCATCGACGTCAACGAGCGTCGCGTCTACAAGGCGGGTCGTGAGGTGGAGCTCACGCACACCGAGTTCGACCTGCTGAACTTCCTGGCCAGCAATGCGGGCAAGGTGTTGAGCCGGGAGAAGATCCTCAACTCGATCTGGGGCTACGAGTACCCGATCGAGACCCGAGTGATCGACGTCCACATCCGAAATCTGCGCCGCAAGATCGAGACCCAGCCGTCGCGGCCGTACTACATCCTGGCCGTGCCCGGGATCGGATACCGCTTCACCAACGCGCGTCCAAACTAAGAGGCGTGACTCCGCAACAGTTCGTGCAGGCGTATTTGCCCACCGCCCATACGGTCGCGGCCGGTACCGGCCTCGACGAGGTCCTCTTTCTCGCCCAGTGGGCTCACGAAACCGGGCGTCTGTTCAATCCAGAGCCGGGCTGGGCGGGAGCTCCGTTCAACCTGGGCAACATCCGCAGCGGCCCTGGCTCATTCGCGCAATATTCCAGCCTCGCCGAATTCGCTGACGCCGAGATCTGGACCCTCCACAACAGCCGCCCGAACTTGAACCTGCCAGTCAGCTCGACAAACAATTACTACTGGCCGGTGCTGGCAACCGCCGGCAAGTCGATCGAGGTGCAGATCGCCGCGCTCGGTGCGAGCCCATGGGACGCGGGGCATTATGGAAACCCGCCCGGTTCCGCGCTGATCCCTTACGCAAAGGAGTTGGACATGTCATTCACAGACCGCGACCGTGAGCTGCTGACTGCAGTCGCAGGCTCTTTGTTCACCATCAAGGAAGGCAGCAGCCTGGCGGTCAAGAAAGAGCTGGATCAGATATTGGCTGCGACCAAGGGCGGTGTCCCTCCAGCAGACCTCTCCGCGCTGACGGCCAAGGTCGATGCGATGGCGGCGACCCTCGCCAAAATCGAGAACGCGCTCAAGTCCGCGTAACACCCAGCTCACGCAGCGATTCCAGGACGAACGGCCGCTGCTCGATTCCGGGGTGAGGAACTTCGAGGTCGCGATCCGAGATGCGCTCATGGCCGAACAGCAGCAGGTCGACGTCGATGACGCGCGGACCCCATCGTCGCGTCGGTCTGCGACCGCCCTCGCGCTCGACCGCTTTGCCCACGGCGAACAGCTGTCGGGCGGTGCCGGGCCATTCGACCTCCAGCACCTGGTTGAGAAAGCGAGGCTGGTCGGTGTCTCCCCAGGGCTCGGTCTCGATGACGTGGCTTTGGCGCAGGATGCGCGCTCCCTTTTGACGTAAGCGCCGGCGGGCGGCGCTGAGGTTGCGCGCGCGTGAGCCGAGGTTCGTGCCCAGGCCCAGGTATGCGACTGTCACCGCATGCGATCGGCAACGCGAACAACCCGCGTCATCTCTTCGACGTCGTGGACGCGGACCACGTCTGCACCACGCAGGACCGCGGCCGTCACCGTCGCAGCCGTCCCCTCCAGCCGCTCGGCGACCGGAAGGTCGAGCAGCTTGCCGATGAAAGATTTCCGCGACGTGCCGATGAGGATCGGCAGGCCGAGCTCCTTCAGCTCTTCGAGTCTTTGCATCACGACCCAGTTGTGGTCCGCGGTCTTCCCAAAGCCAATTCCCGGATCGATCAGGACGCGCTCGCGCTTAACGCCCGCGGCGATGGCGCGAGCTGCAGGGTGCCGTCCTGGTTGTGCATGAGGACGAGAGCGCAATCGTGCTTGGCGGCCAGCTCGGCAAGCGCTGGAGACCGGGACAGTCCCCAGACGTCGTTGACGACTGTTGCGCCGGCGGCGACCGCGGCCGCGGCGACCTCCACCTTGTACGTGTCGATGGAAACCGGCACGCCTGATTGGCCCGCCAGACGCCGGACCACCGCCTCGGTGCGGGAGATCTCGTCTTCCGCGCCAATCGGAACATGGCCAGGTCGCGTGGACTCTCCGCCTACGTCGAGGAAGTCGGCGCCCTCCCGCACCATGCGAAGCCCCTGGGCGACAGCCGCCTCCCGGTCAGCGCCGAGGCCGTCGCCGCTGAACGAGTCGGGGGTGACATTCACGATCCCCATCACGTAAGTTCGCGTGCCCCACTCAAACCGGCGGCCGCCGATGTCTGCGATCACGCGCCGATTATGCTGCGCTCAGGATGAAGCTCGCGGATCTCGCCAGAGGAGTCCCGGGTGCGAAGCTCGAGGGCAATGGCGACGTGGACGTGACCGGAATCGCATATGACTCGCGGCGCGTCAAGGCTGGCGACCTCTTCATCGCGGTGACTGGGCTGCACGAAGACGGACACGCGTTCGCCGCCGATGCCGTCGTCAAGGGCGCCGTGGCGGTGGCCCTCGAGCGACCGGGCCCGATGCCGCAGGGCACGCCGGTCCTCCTCCTTCCATCGACCCGCACCGGGCTTGCGGAGGTGGCAGCCGAGTTTTACGGACGGCCTTCCCGCAAGCTGAAGGTCGCCGGCATCACTGGCACGGACGGGAAGACCACGACCACGCACATGGCCGAGCACGTGCTGCAGGCCAGCGGGATCGCCGCCGGCGCGATGAGCACTGTGGCGTTCACTGTCGGCGGCACCGAGACGGACAACACGAGCGGCCAGACCACGACCGAGGCGCCCCAGGTGCAGGCGTGGCTGATGCGCATGGTCGAGGCGGGTGTTCAATGCGCCGTCATCGAGACCACA
>VBIU01000121.1 GCA_005880945.1 Chloroflexota bacterium
CCCGCGACTCGTCAGCCACGGGCTCTCTGTTGGTCCTCTACTTGATCGATATGGCCGTTGGGCCCGCGCTGCCGAAATCACATGGCACGAATGGTGACGATGAGGTTGGAGGCACGGCCTCGCATGCACTCGCGTTGACTGATGCAAGGGCCGCACCATGCTTGAGCGGAGGGCTGGAGAAGCCGGGATAAATGTCCGGCACCACCACCACGCTCGCCTGGTTCACTGTCGTGTTGTCGCAGATCGCCGTCCCGTTGCTGAACCCTGAGCCGTGGGCGACAACCTTTCCTTGTTTCTGCAACACCTGTACGAAAAGGTTGCTCAACAGGGAGGTTTCGACATTACCTGTAATTGGGTCGACGATCGGTTGACACGTGTAGCTGACGGAAACCGTGGCCGCCAGCTTGGCGGTCAGCAGAGCTGTCGGTGCGATCGTTAGTGACACGACCCCACCACCGCCACCGCCACCACCGGCAGCGTGCGCGGCGACCGTAAGGTTGCCCGCGACTGCCCGCAACGCTGTCGCACCGGGTGCCGTGGCGGACATCACCAGAATCGCCCCGACCCCAAGGGTCAGAGCCGAGCTGAGCGCTACCGCCAGACGTTTCGGATTGAACATGGTCTCTCCTTCGAGATGAAATTTGGATTGAACTTCCCCTTCAGCGCTCACAGGTCTCCCATAGGCCCAACTCCTTCACCCCCACGGACCGACCAGCCTCGTGCCACGCTAAACGCGCTCTTGGCCTAATCGGTAATGGCCTTCTCGGTCCGATCGCGGGAACGTCCCTGAGGTAGCGTATAAGCGAATAATCCTTTATTCGCCTATACTCCTGGAATGCTGATCTATGCCATGCCACCGAAATCCCCCGTCCTCCTGAGACGCCTGGACGAGCTCGATGAGGTGCGCCGGTACCTGGCGCAACACCTCGGAGACTCGGGAGAGCCCTGGACGGGCGCGCTGCGCCGGCTCGCCGCCGCCGAGGCGACAGTCGGTTCGACATCGATCGAGGGCTATGGCGCCAGCCTGGAGGACACAGTCGAGATCCTCGCCGGACGGCATCCTTCCAGCACGTCCGAGGAGACTCAGCGAATCATCGCCGCGTACGCGCAAGCGATGGATCGGGTCGGCGTGCTGGCCGAAGACCGTCGCTTCGTGTGGTCACCGCAGACGATCGTCGAGCTGCATTTCCTGGTCTGTCACCCGCAGCGCGAGGCGGGGCCCGGGCGGTTGCGCGACGGACACGTGGTCGTGACCCGTGGTCTGGGCCGCGATCCCTACCGGCCGCCTGCCTCAGAGGCAGTCCCTTCTCTCGTCGATGAAATGGCGACCTGGTTGGACGCGGGCGACCTGTCTCGTCATCCTGTCGTTCGCGCCGCCATGGCGCACCTCAACCTGGTTTCCGTCCACCCCTTTCGGGATGGCAACGGGCGGGTCGCTCGGGTGGTGCAGTCCCTGGTTCTGGCGAGAGAGGGGCTGCTTCGCCCCGAGCTGGTCTCCATCGAGCCATACCTGGGCCGGCACACCAGCGAGTACTACGCCGTCCTGGAAGAGGTTCAAGGGCCGACCTTCGACCCAGCTCGGGATGCGTCGGCCTGGGTGGAGTTCTGCATCGAGGCGCACGTATCCGAGGCCAAAGACCGGCGCCGATGGCTGGAGGTGGCGCACGCGCGCCACGATTTGTGCGGCAGGGTGGCGCGCGAACACCGATATCCGGATCGATTTGTGATCGCTCTCGACCAAGCGTTGCTCGGGCTGCCGATAACCAACGCCGACTATCGAGGCGAGGCAGGCGTGGCCGGGCCGACTGCGACGCAGGATTTGCAGCGACTTCGAAACGACGGTTGGCTGGACCAGGAGGGAGGTGGCCGGTCTATACGCTACGTCGCCGGCAAGCAGCTGCGGGAGCGGTGGTCATCTCAGCCGTGAGCTATGGCCCAGCTTGGTCGCAGGCCACAATGGTCTAAGCCCAGGATTGGCAGGAAGGGGTGGTCGAAACTGGCGCACTTGACGTTCGGTCGCTCGAGGCTAACCAGCACGGGCCCTCCCGCAGCGATGAGGATTCGTAGCGATGAGATTGCTCTGAAACAATCGCCGGACAAGGAGGCCATATGACCGACTTCATCAGCGTGAAGCAGTTCAACGACTCCGAGGGAGTCGAGGATTGGCGCGTGCTGGGCGACGGAGCGTGCGCGTATTTCCGAACGGGGTCGTTCGCCGCAGGGGCCCGACTCGTGAAGGCGATCAGCGAGGTGCCGGGCGTCGACGACCACCACCCCGATGTCGACGTGCGGCACGACGGAGTGACTGTGCGCATGCTCACGCTCACCGACGATTACTGCGGGATGAGCCGGCGCGACGTCGAGGCTGCCCGCCAGATCTCAGCAGCTGCCCGCGAGTTGGGTCTCGACGCCGACCCATCGGCGGTCCAGAGCCTGCTTGTCATCCCTGGCGCGCCAGTCAGGGCCGAGGTGATGCCGTTCTGGCAGGCCGTGCTCGGGTATGAGCCTCGCCGGGACAGCCCCGACCAGGATCTCGTGGATCCCCGCAATCGCGGGACGTCGTTCTGGTTCGAGCAAATGAACGAGCCGCGCGCGGACGGCGGAGGCGCGATCCACGTGGCGATATGGGTACCGTATGAGCAAGCGGAGGCACGCGTCGCTGCAGCGCTTGCCGCTGGCGGGCGGATGGTGCGCGACGAGTTCGCTCCCGCGTGGTGGACGCTGGCAGACGCTTCGGGCAACGAGGCCGACATCGCCACCTCCATGGGCCGCGACTGACGATGTTCGCCTCGATCATGGGACGTCCGGCCATGCAAGATTTATCGCCGTGTATGACCGACAGTTAACGGTCGACCAGGTCCAGGCACAGCTCCAGGAACAACCGGAGGCCATTGCCGCTCTGACCGCAGGTCTGCCGCCAGCTCGATTGCACCGTCCCCCAAACCGCGGGGAGTGGTCCGTCAACGATGTGCTCGCTCACCTGCGGTCATGCGGTGATATGTGGGGCAAGTACATTGCGCTGATCGTCACTGAAGACCACCCGACTTATCGGGCGATGAATCCCAGGACCTGGATCAAAAGAACGAACTATCCCGAATTGGAATTCACGCCGTCGTTCCGAGCCTTTGCGAAGCAGCGTGCCGAGCTGTTGGCGTTCCTCCGACCCTTGCCAAAGGCTGCCTGGTCACGTTCGGCGATAGTTAGTGGAGCCGGAAGGCCACGCGAACGAACCATGCTCGAATACGCGCAATGGCTCGCCAACCACGAGCGAACCCACGTCAAGCAAATCGCGCGCATCGTCCGTGGATGACCTTGCACCCCGAAGCCAAACGCGACCTTCGCACAATCGGTGGCGGCCCTGACCATGGGCGGACAGGTTCAGCCTCAAACGCTGTTCACGCCCGAGTTCTACAGGGACCCATATCCGGTCTACGCTGCGATTCGCAACA
Source organism: Chloroflexota bacterium (assembly GCA_005880945.1). Classification (GTDB taxonomy): domain Bacteria; phylum Chloroflexota; class Dormibacteria; order Dormibacterales; family Dormibacteraceae; genus Palsa-872. The sequence continues at coordinate 3,450 of VBIU01000121.1, forward strand.
ACGACGCGGTGCACTGGGACGAGGAGCACCAGTTGTGGGTACTCACTCGGTACACGGATGTTGCCGCAGCGCTCGCCGATTCCCGACTGGTGCGCGGCGCGGGAGAAGTGACGGTGGAGACAGACGATCCCCTTCGACGCGTCCTGTCGCGGATGATGCTCTTCTCAGAGCCGCCAAGACACAGCAGGCTCCGAGCGCTGGCCAATCGCGCCTTTACGCCGCGTCGGGTCGAGAACATGCGCGCACGCATCAAGGCAATCGTCGACGAGCTCATCGAAGAAATCGGTGGTCGGAGCGACGTGGACGTCATCGCCGACCTCGCCTATCCACTGCCGGTGATCGTCATCAGCGAAATGCTCAGCCTGCCCCGCGTTGACATTGGGCGGTTCAAGAGTTGGTCTGACGACGTAATCGCCTTTTCAGCCGGAGCTACGGACATCGAGGCGAGGGCACGCAACAGCGTTGTCGCCTTGCTGGAGTACTTCAAGGAGCTTGTGGCACGACTTCGTCGGAGCCCTGACGGCACGATCATGAGCGCACTGGTCGAGGCGGAAGCCGACGGCAGCCGGCTGGACGAAGGCGAGCTCATGGCGAACGCGATTCTGTTACTGATGAACGGGCACGAGACGACCACCGACACCATCGGCAACGGCATGCTCGCCTTAATCCAACACCAAGACCAGCTCGACAAGCTTCGCGCGCGTCCTGAACTGATCGGGAGCGCGGTCGAGGAGTTGATGCGCTACGACGGAGCCGTGCAGCTTCGTGGCGTGCGAGCAGCGCAGGAGTTAGCGATCGGGAACAAGTTGATCGGCGCCGGTCAAACAGTTTTCATGGTGCTTGGCGCCGCCAACCACGACGAGGCACAATTCACCGAGCCTGACAGCCTCGAAATCGAGCGCTCGCCGAACCGCCACTTAGAGTTCGGTCAAGGCATCCACTTCTGCCTCGGAGCAGCGCTTGCCCGAGCCGAATCGCAGATCGCGATCAACTCGCTGATTGCGAGATTCCCCCGCCTCGAGCTGTCGGGCGATCGGCTCGAGTGGAAATCCATCCCTGTCTTTCGCGGCTTGAGGGCGTTGACGGTTTACGTGTGAGCGAAGCGAGGCTGTGGTGGGACGGCACATGGTTCGTGACCGTACAGTTCGGCCGCGGTGGGCTCGAACCACCTACCGCCGCGGTAACTCGCCCTGAGCGCTGTGCTTGCGGGATCGGGAGGCCGAGCCCAGGGCGCTCTTTTTGATGGGAGACACAATGGATCCGATTTCGGGCATCGAGAGCGAGACGCACGGACAGGTGCTGGTACTGCTGGCACGTGGGCAAGCTGATCAAGACGCCCTAGCGGTGCGCCTGAGTCCGGAGGAGCGCGCGGCGCGCGGTGAGCTGCATGACTGGAGCCCCAAGGACCATGTGGCGCACAACAATTTCTGGCGGCAGGACGCCATCTGGCGCCTCCGGGCGTTTCTCGAGGGCGGCTCACCTCCCGATACGGAGGACGATCTGGCGTGGAATGATCGCGTCTTCCAGGAACAGCGCGAGACTCCCTGGGAAAAACTGGTAGCGGAGACGGAGCAGCTCCGCGCCGAAACCGCTGCCTTGATCCAGCGGCTGAGCCGCGACGACCTCACCCAGAAGGACCGGTATCCGTGGCAACGTGGCGGAACGTTGGAGACACTGATCCTCGTCAACTGGTATGACCATCCCGCCGAGCACTGGGCCGACGTCTATCTGAGCCGCCATGAGATCGATCGCGCGCTTGAGCTTCGTCAGGCCGTTGCCACTACCGTCCGCGAGCTCTTCCCGCACCTCACCAAGATGTACAGCTATGAGGTGTACAAGCTGGCGGGCTACTGCGCGCGCAGCGGTCGATTGGAGCAGGCCATTGGCGCCATCCGCGAGGCGCTGACCGTCAATCCCTCTCTAAGCGAGCAGGTACGGCAAGACACCGACCTCGACCCGCTCCGCGCCGTGCCCGAGTTCCAGGCGCTCTACGAAAACTAGCGGTGCGCAGAAGAACGGCCCCGATTCCGCCTTCCTTACCGTCCCGCTAAGCTCCGGCCATGGACCAAGACTTTCCCACTGACGGAGTCGAGGTGACGGTGCTGCGCGTGGTCAGTGATCTCAAGCAATCGCGCCACTTCTACAAAGATGTACTTGGCGCACAGGAGTTTCGTGAATACGGCGGCACCTCGGCCGTCCTAAAGTTCGCCGGCACCTGGCTGCTGCTGGTCACAGGCGGCGGACCTACCACCGACAAGCCGACGGTTACATTCGCACCGCCGCTGACAAGCGAATTTGTGAGTCACGAGCTGACGATCCGAGTTCCAGACTGCCGCGCCGCTTATAGGATCTTGAAGGCGAGGGGAGCCACGTTCCTGACCCCGCCCGTGGAGTACGACTTTGAGATTCGCTGCTTCTTCCAAGACCCGGATGGACACCTACTCGAAATCAGTGAGTTGAAAGCGCGCTAGCGAACCGCAGTCGCGAGCATTTGCAGTTGGTCGTTG
>VBIU01000035.1 GCA_005880945.1 Chloroflexota bacterium
TCCTTGCTTTGACCCTCCTCATCCTTACCGGCATACGTGTTGGTGGCCAGCCGCATATTGGCGACGTAGAGGCCCGCCGGCGACGCCTTGACGTCCGGGTCTGCCGTCAGCCTTCCGATCAATATCACCTTGTTGACCAATTCCGATCACCTCCGTTTGATGTGAGCGCAGCGTAAGCAGGCCCGGGCGCCGCGCCTAGCCAGGGTGTTAAGACGCCAACCAGACGACCGGATCGACAGCCCGGCCGTCGACCTGGACCTCGAAATGGAGGTGTGGGCCGGTCGCCAGGCCGGTGGCACCGACTTCCCCGATCAACTGGCCGGTGATCACTCTCTCGGCATTGCCGACCGAAGCGATCGAGAGGTGGCAGTACAGCGCGCGGACGTGCCCGTCGACGTCGACCGCCACGTACAGACCGGCACCGGCCGGGTCGAACCCGACGCTGGCCGTCCCGCCGGCCGCGGCGCGGACGGCAGTGCCGGCAGGGGCCGCCAGGTCGATGCCTGTGTGTATGTGGCGAGTCGGGCAATAGGGATCGAACGGTTCGAGGAGAAGAGTTGAGCAGCCGAATGGCTGCGTCATCATCGCGCCAGGAACTATCGCGTCGAGCGCCAGCTTCTGGTGGTTCGGGACCTGCGACGCCCCGACAACCCAGACGGCAGCCACAGCTGCACCGACTCCGGCGACACGCAGCAAGCCGATCACGCGTGAGCCACCAGGTGCTGCAGTCCGTGCAGACCGGAGATCAGCGCCGACTCGAGCTTGCGGGCAGTCTTTTCCGCGCCTCCGAGCGCGCCAGGCACCTTGAAGACGATCAGCAGCGACGCCAGCGCGAACAGGTGGTGCACTGGTGTGTGACCCCCGTTCTCCAGCGCGAAGCCGATGGCGAGCACGAAGAGCTGAGCCGGCTGCATGAGAAGGTTGGTGACGAACAGAGAGCTCCACAGCTTCGCCATGTGATGCGTGTCAGGCAAGGTGAACAGGAGGCCGGCGATCGGGGCTGTGATTGCGAGCACGATGAGGATCGCGTACCGGGCCAGGTAGGCGACCGCGAGCACGTCGTAACCCAACACCAGTGCGCCCGTCGTGACGACCTGCCAGACGCCGTGAGTCTGGTCGAGCGCGTAATTGCTCCACCACGTATGCCAATCGGGGATGGTTCCAAAGCTCTGGATCGCATCGCACATGGCGTTGGTCGCCTGCACCGCGACCTGGATCAGCGGGAGGGGGAAATTGATGAGCACGGTGCCCATCAACAAGCGCGGAAGCAGGATTCGTGCCGAGTACTGCGTCCGAACCCCGCTGCCCCACATGATCCGGTACGACGACCAGATCACGACAAGGACGAGTGCGGCGTCGGCCGCCACCTGGACCGCGGGTTCGAAGCGATGGATGGTGATGTTGGACGTGAAATCGCGCCCGGTCTCGAAATCGGTGGTGCGAAGAATGAATCCGAACCAAACCTTGAGCAGCAGACCGAGGCTGTCTTTCAGAAGCATCGCGACAACCTGGTCGGGGTGCGCGAACGGCCACAGTGTGCTGTCGATCCGGCCGAGAGCCTCGAGCAGCCCCTTCAGGTATGCGACGAGCTGTGTCGGGTCCACGGCGTCAGTGGGCGGTGGGCGGGACCGAGCTCGTCAGGACGTTGACCAGAGAACCGGCCACCTCGACTCCGATGGTGCCGACGACAATGCGCTGGATCCACTGCTTTGCCTCCAGCGCCGACTTCGCCTCGACCGCGGTGATCTTCCACAGAAAGGCAAAGATGAAAGCCAACGCGCCGATCGACCCGACCAGGGCCTGGCCGATGTGCGTCCAGGTGAGGATGAGGTCGGTGATCGGCGTCACGTCAGGACCGGCAGTGAGGAAAATCATGTGTGCCTCCAGATTTTTGACGGAGGCTACTCGGCGCCAGCTCGCGCGGGAACCCTGCCCGTTAAGCGAGGGAGTCTGGGCAACCATCTGACTGACGGCGACGCCCGATTGCGAAGTGGATTGCCTAAAGTGCGCTGCATGGTCCAGCTGTGACGAGGCGTCGGTGGCTGCTCGTGGGAACCATCACTCCTGCGGCGGCCCTGAGCGCGTTCTGGATCTTCGGCGTGCTGATCGGCTGGTCAGCCTGCTGCTGGCTTACCCCGATGTGGCTGGCCATTGCCATGACAGTTGGGGCCGCCCTCAACGTTCTCGGATTGGTGGTCTTCCTGATCCGCAGGAGGAGCTGGGGCACCCCGATACTTGGCGCGGTCCAGGTGGCCAATATCCTGTTTGCGCTGGCCGCATCAGTGGCCGTAAGCCCGGCATGGTTGTTGCTCGATGGTGCGCCAGCCCTGGTGATCCTGATCCTTGTCCTCGTGTTCCAAAGGTCCAGGACAGGTGAGGCGACATTCTGACGCCAGAAACGCTAGTTCGACGGCAGCGTTAATGGCAGACACAGCAAGGCGAAGATGAAGGCCAGCGCGCCGATCGAAGCGACGAGGGCCTGTGCAATGTGGGTCCAGGTCGAGATCAGGTCCTGGATCGGCGTGATGTCTGGTCCGGCGACGAGAAACGGCATGAGCGCGGCCTCCTGTGATGTTTTGGGTTCGAGGCTAGGCCGCGAAAAGACCGCTGAAAACCCTGGCTGTTAAGGCAGAGTGCGCCTATGACAATGACTGAGCGCCTGCTTACCGCAATCGCCACTGATGATTCCCCAGGCGCGACCGAGCAGGAGCTCGACACCGCCGCCGCCGCGCTTGGAATCGAGCTGCCCGAGGACTACCGAGCGGTGATGCGCCGCATCAACGGCGGCGAATGTGACTTTGGCGAGTCCTGGATAGTCCTCCAGAGCCTCGAAGCCGCCATCGAGCGCCATGCCACTTTCAAAGAGGCTGGCTTTCCGCCGTTCATATTCTTTGGCAGCGACGGCGGCGGAATGGGCTACGCGTGGGACCTGCGGCCGGAAAGGCATTCTCGGTACGTGGTGGTCCCTTTCATCGTCCCGGAAGATGACGCGGTCATTCCTTGCGGGGACACGCTCGAGGAATTTCTGTCGGTACTACACGGCGGGATTCCGTTCGAGCGTCGGGATGACTAGGACTGGGACTTCATTCGGGCCTAAACGCAGTCGAGCAGGACGAGCGCAGACGAAGGCTTGCCCTTCGGTTCGGCGCAATCGCGAGAGGGGAGGTCGACGCGCTCGAACTGGCCCAACTGCTGTGTTTATGGCATACACGCCAAGGCAAAGATGAAAGCCAACGCGCCGATCGACCCGACCAGGGCCTGGCCGATGTGCGTCCAGGTGAGGATGAGGTCGGTGATCGGCGCGACGTTTGGTGTCGTCTCGAGAATGTGCATGCGAACCTCCTTGCGTTTTGCGCACGAGGTTATGAGTGCCGAGGCGGAGACGGAACGCTGCCTGTTAACGTCGCGCGTCGACGCGACTCTCGACGCCGTCAAGCAGGATGTCGAGGGCCGACGCCTGCGGCCCCACCGATACAGGCGGCGACTCCACGCGCGGCTCGGGCTGCTCGGCCGCGTCAACGGGTTCATGACCAAGGCGACGCTGGAGATGCTCCGCAGGCGCGCCTACTCGGCGGCCCAGTTCAAGCGCCTCGCAGCCGAGTCCAAATTCCAGACTTGCGAAATCCTGACTGAAGGAATCGGCCTGGAGGTGCGGCTCAACAAGCGGCTCGTCGCCTGACGGCACCCGCTGGCCTTAACTTAGGACCCGTGCCCGGGAAGCTGGCCGAGTACGAGGCCAAGAGAGACTTCAAGCAAACGACAGAGCCCGGCGCCAAGGTCGCCCGCAAGGGAGCCAAAGCGCCGCGGTTCGTCGTGCAGGAACACCATGCGCGGCGGCTGCATTGGGACTTCAGGCTCGAGCGCGACGGCGTGCTCGTGTCCTGGGCGGTACCCAAAGGGGTCCCGCCGGACCCGAAGAAGAACCACCTGGCAGTCCACGTCGAAGACCACCCTCTCGACTACATCAACTTCGCGGGAGAGATCCCCGCCGGCAACTACGGGGCTGGCCAGGTCTCGATCTGGGATAGCGGCACTTACGACGAGCACAAATGGTCCGACCGCGAGGTGATGGTGACGCTGCACGGCAAGCGCGTGCAGGGACGCTACGTCCTGTTTCGAACCAATGGCGAGAACTGGATGATCCACCGGATGGACCCGGCACAGGACCCGGGACGCGAAACCATGCCCACCCGCATCGAGCCGATGATGGCAAAGCTTGGGGACCGCCCGCCGACCCCTGATGCCGATTGGGGCTTCGAGTTCAAGTGGGACGGCATCCGCGCACAGGCGTACGTCGAGGGTGGCATCGTGCGGTTGATCAGTCGCAGCGGCGAGGACGTCACGCGCCGTTACCCGGAGATGCACGTCATGGGCCGGGCGCTCGGCTCGCGCGAGGTCATCCTCGACGGCGAGGTCGTCGCCCTGGACGAGAAGGGAAGGCCCAGCTTTGAGGAGATCCAGCAGCGAATGGGCTTGACGTCCGAATCAGAGATCAGGCGGAAGATGAAGGTCGTGCCCGTCACCTACATGGTGTTCGACCTCATCTGGCAGGACGGCCACGCGTTGTTCGAGGTCCCTTACGCGGAGCGGCGACGCAGGCTGGCTGCGCTGAAGCTTGCCGGCCCATCCTGGCAAACGCCGCCGTTCGAAAAGGGAGGCGGCCCCGCGATGCTGGAGGCGAGCGCGCGCGCCGGGCTGGAGGGCGTGATGGCCAAAAAGCTCGACTCCCGCTACGAGCCGGGACGCCGGAGCGGGGTATGGGTGAAGGTCAAGAACCGCAACCGGCAGGAGCTCGTGATCGGCGGGTGGCTGGAAGGCGAGGGCAAGCGGAAGGGCTACCCCGGCGCGCTGCTGGTCGGCTATTACGACAAGGGCAAGTTCGTGTATGCGGGAAAGGTGGGAACCGGTTTCAGCGACGCAATGCTCGATAAGCTGACCGCGCTGATGAAGCCGCTGGCCCAGGACAAGAGCCCGTTCGACGCGGGCTCGCCACCGAAAGCCGCCCATTACGTGAAGCCTCAGCTCGTGGCAGAGTTCGAGTTCGTGGAATGGACCCGCTCCGGCCAGCTGCGCGCCCCAGCGTTCAAAGGCCTTCGTGCAGACAAGCCGGCGCGGAAGGTGGTGCGCGAAGGTGGCTAAGGAAACCGCTGTCGAGGTCAAGATCGAGAATCGCGTCCTCAAGCTCACCAACCTCGAGAAGGTGCTTTACCCCGAGGTCGGCTTCACAAAGGCGCAGGTCATCGACTACTACACGCGGATTGCGCCCGCCATCCTGCCCCACACACGGGACCATCCGTTGACCCTGAAGCGATACCCCAACGGCGTCGACGCGGAATTCTTCTATGAGAAGAACTGCCCCAAGCACCGGCCGCCGTGGGTTGAGACGGCGACGGTGTGGAGTGGCGGCAACAACCGCGACATGTACTACTGCCTGTGCCAGGACCTGCCGACACTGGTCTGGCTCGGGAACCTCGCGACACTCGAGTTCCACACGTCGCTTTCGATGGCCGACAACCTTCCACAACCGCGCACGATGGTCTTCGACCTCGACCCGGGACCGCCGGCGACGATCGTCGAATGCTGCCGGGTGGGCCTGATGCTGCGAGACCTCTTCGCCGAGCACGGCCTCGACTGCTGCGCCAAGACGTCCGGGTCGAAAGGCCTGCAGCTCTACGTTCCCCTCAACTCAAAGGTCACCTACGTCGAGACGAAGGTGGTCTCCAAAGGTCTGGCACAGCTCTTCGAGGAGCGCCACCCGGACCAGGTGGTGCACAAGCAGCTCAAGGAGCTGAGGACCGGCCGCGTCCTCATCGATTGGAGCCAGAACGACCAGTACAAGACGACGGTCAACGTCTACTCCCTTCGCGCCCGGCAGCGGCCGACAGTATCCACTCCGGTTTCTTGGGCCGAGGTTGAGAAATGCCTCAAGGCGGGCGACCCCAGCCTGCTGGTCTTCGACTCGGAGCAGGTCCTGGCGCGCGTCGCCAAGCAGGGTGACCTGTTCGAGCCTGTGCTCAAGAAAAAGCAGAAGCTGCCGAAATCGCTGGTCGAGGCAACCGGCGGTGCCGGCGCGTTGGAGAAGATGGCGAACCGGCGCCGCGGCGGCCCGGGACGGTTCCGCAAGCCAACCGAGAAGTGACCCGCCCGCGGGTTGTGATCGCGGGAGCCGGCTTTGCCGGCCTCACCTGCGCTCGAGCTCTCGCCAGCGCTTCGGTTGACGTTCTCCTGATCGACCGGCGGAACTACCACCTGTTCACTCCGCTGCTCTACCAGGTCGCCTCCGCGCTGCTCGACCCTGGCGAGATCGCTCGACCCGTAAGGGAGCTGATCCGCCCCCTCGACAATGCGAATTTCCGGCAGGCTGAGGTCACCGGCGCCGATCTCGACAGGCGCCTGCTGATCACCGACCGAGGCCAGGTCCCGTACGACTATCTCGTGCTCGCCACCGGCAGCCGGAGCGACTACTTCGGCAACACCTCGCTGGCCGAGCATGCTTTCGGGCTCAAAGAGCTCCATGAGGGCCTGGCGCTCCGCAACCGGGTGCTCGGGCAGTTCGAGGCTTCGCGCTGGATCGCCGAACCGGAGCGGCGCCGCGTGATGCTCACCTTCGCCGTCGTCGGCGGCGGCCCTACGGGCGTCGAGATGGCCGGCGCGCTGTCCGAGCTGATCCGATTGGTGTTGCACAAGGACTATCGCGATCTCGACCTCGGCGAGGTTCGCGTCCTGCTCCTCGAGGCCGCGGAATCGCTGCTGGCGGCTTTCGATGGTCCGCTGCGCGAGGCTGCACTGAGGTCGCTCAAGAAGAAGAGGGTCGAGGTGAAGCTCGGAGCCAAGGTGGAGGAGGTCACCGCCGGTTCGATCCGGCTGGCGGGTGGCGAGACGATCCCGGCGGGGACCGTCGTCTGGACGGCAGGCGTTCGCGGGTCAGACATCGGCGCGGCGATCGGGCTGGAGCTTGGACGCCAGGCCCGGATCAAGGTCGAGCCGACTCTGCAGATCCCCGGCCATCCTGTGGTGTTCGTGATTGGCGACCTGGCCGGCGCGATGGAAGGTGGCGCTTTGCTGCCGATGCTCATCCCGGTCGCCATGCAGGAAGGGCGGCAGGTCGCTGCCACCATCGCCGAGCTGGTCTGGAATGGCGGCGCCCACGCATTTCGCTACAAGGACCCCGGGATTATGGCCACGATCGGAAGAAACTCCGCGGTTGCACAGCTGGGCAGCGTCCGCCTGTCTGGATTTTTGGGCTGGCTGATGTGGTTGGGGGTCCACCTCGTCAACGTGATCAGCTTTCGAAGCCGGATCGTGGTGCTGGTCAACTGGGCCTGGGATTACCTGTTCTACGACCGGCCCATTCGCCTCATCGTTCGAGCGGGGGACGACCGCTCGACCCCTCCCCCTCACGCCGGCACCCAAGGCTAGGTGTCACAAACCGGCCGGATGCGGGGCTGATACTTGTGACGTGAAGGCCCTCGGCGCGATCGTGCTCGCCTCATTCGCGATCGCGGCCTGCGGCGGCCTTCAGCCGGTGGACCCGGTTCAGGCCCTGCGCGATGGCGGTGCTTCGACCGCGAAGCTCAAGACGGTCACAGCCAGCCTGAAGTTCACCAAGGGGACCGTCAGCTTCGAGGGTTACGCGCTCGTGTCCGCCACCGCGGCGCTGCGCCTGCCGGCGGACAGCGACACCATCTACAAGATTCGCCAGGGTGACGTGCAGATCTCGCTCCAGATCGTGATCGCCGGCGGGCGCGTGTACCTCCACCCGCCGTTCTCCGGGTTCACCGAGCTGACCGGCGCCGAAGCCTCGGCCGTTCCGAACCTCGCCAAGCTGCTGGACCCGGCGACCGGCCTGCCCGCAGTGCTTCCGTTGGGCCGCGACGTCAAGTACGTCGGAGCCGAGAAGGTCGGCGATGTCGACTGTCACAAGGTGTCGGCCGTCTACGGCACCAGTCAGATCCAGGGCCTGCTGCCGCCGCTGACATCCGCGGGGGATGTTGACGCGACGATCTGGATCGGCGGCTCCGACCATCTCATCCGCAAGGCAGTGCTTAGCGGAAAGTTCGGGGACAACGGGACCGACAGCGTCGTCGAGGTCGACCTCAGCGGATTCAACGGCGGTGTGGTCATCGCGTCGCCGGCGGTGACGCCGGGCGCGTGACGCGCCGGCCGCTCCTGCTCTTTCTAGCCGGGCTCGGCCTCTTCGTCGCGGCCCTCGACGCGTACGTGGTCGTCACACTCCTGCCGGCGATGGTCGCCGATATCGGGCTCACGATCGACAGTTTCGAGCAGGCGACCCCGATCGTCACCGGATTCCTAGGCGGCTACGTCGTCGCCATGCCCCTGCTCGGCGCGTACTCGGACGTGCGCGGACGGGTTCCCGTCTACGCGCTCTGCATGATCGTCTTCTCGGCCGGCTCCGCCATCACCGCGACCGCGGGGCTGTGGAGCTTTGCCGGGCTGCCATGGCTGATCGCCGGCCGCTTCCTGCAGGGACTGGGCGGCGGCGGCTTGGTGCCCCTTTCGCTCGCTCTCGCCGCCGACCTCTACAGCGGAGAGCGCCGCACCATCGCGCTGGGGTCGGTGGCGGCGCTGCAGGAGGCGGGCAGCCTTTTTGGGCCGTTGTACGGCGCGACCCTCGCGGCGCTGGCCGGGCCACTGGGGTCGTGGCGCTTTGTGTTCTGGGTGAACCTTCCGCTCGCCTTCATCTGCGCCGGCGGCCTGGTCCTCGCGGGGCGCGCGTCTCCACGCCAGGATTCGGGGTCGAGCACTGTCGACTGGGCCGGCGCCGGCCTTTTGGGAGCCGGTCTCGGCCTGCTGGTGGTTGCGCTGTACCCAGACGACCCGAGCACGCGCGCCACGAGCGGCCTTCTAGTACCGGCCGGCGCCCTCGGAGTGGTGGTGGTGGCCCTGTACGGTTGGCGTCAGCTCCGACAGCTCGAGCCGCTGATCCCTCGCCGGCTTCTCCGCAGCCGCGCCTTCGCCGGCGCATCCATCGCCAACGTGCTGATCGGCGTGGCCCTCATGGTCGCGCTGGTCGACGTGCCTCTGCTCGGGCGCCTGGTGTTCGGCCTCGACCAGCTGGGTTCGGGGCTCCTGCTTTCTCACTTCCTGCTCGGCGTGCCTGTCGGAGCGGTGCTCGGTGGAGTGGTCGCCGGACGCATCGGGGCGCGAGTGACGGCGATTGCGGGCATGGCGTGCGCCGCCGCGGCTTTCGCGCAGATGTCCGGCTGGAACGCCGATGAGCTGAGCCTCAGGGCCGGCCCGATCAGGGTGGCGGATCTCGCGCTCGGCGCATGCGGGCTCGGTTTCGGCATCGTCATCGCGCCCCTGGCGGCAACCGTCCTCGAGCTGACGCGGGCCGCGCAGCACGGCCTCGCCGCAAGCCTCGTGGTCCTGGCCAGGACGATGGGGATGCTGGTCGGCCTATCCGCCCTGACGGCCTTCGGCCTGTATCGCTTCCGCCAGATCCTGGGCACCCCGAACCTCACCGATCCAGATGTGCAGGAGCGCATCCATCATCTCGAGCGGCTGGTGGCGGCTGCCTTCCTCCAGGAATATCGCGAGATCTTCATCATCGCGGCGGCCTTGTGTGTCCTGGCTGGTCTGGTCGCCCTTCTCACCATGGGCCGCGAGAGGCACTCGCTCGCGCTCAGCGCCTCCGCGCCACAGCAATGACATACGAATGGTGGTAGCGAAACGCATCGTCGGGATCGCCCAGGCTCGCCATCGCCGACTCCACCTCGGCCTCGAGCTCGGTGCGGTAGCGCGGTCCCAACGACCTGATCAACGTGTACGGGAGAGGGCCCGCGCCTGCCATCAGGTCCGTCCACTCCCGAGCGTTCTGGGTGCGGCCGCCCGTGACCATCTCCGTGAGTCGCGTGACATCGAACCCCGCAGCGCCCAGCAGCTGGGGCAGCACGTCCGGCTCCCCCAGGCGCGCGCGCTCAGAGCTGTAGCGCGGCAGGCTGAGATAGTGGCGCCGCGCCAGCGGCGCAAGGCCCTGGAAGAAGAGATCCTGGGCGCGAGTGCTGAGGCTGCGCCGCTGGCATGAAACTGCGAGCCGGCCGCCGGGCCGCAAGACCCGATGAGCCTCCGCGAGGGCGTCGGTGGGGTCGGACAGGTAGGCGAGGGCCTCGCCCATGGTGACGAGGTCGAAAGTCTCCGGGCGGAAGACCAGTCGCTCCGCCGCCATGCCGACGAACTGAATGTTCTTGCTTTTCTTCTCTCGCGCGATCGAGAGCATGCGATCCGACAGATCGATGCCGATCACAGTGCCGGGCATGACCTTGGTCGCCACCAGGTGTGCGACAAGCCCGGTGCCGGTGCCGACGTCGAGCGCATGCTCGCCGCGCTTCGGCGCCGCCAGCTCGACCAGCCTGGCCGCCACCCTGCCGTGCTGTCCTCCCGCCCAATCGTCGTAAGCGGATGCGATCTGATCGAAGAAATCGACCAGATGGTCCGTCATCTCGTCAGAGGCGTCGGGGTCCATCACGGCCGCGGGCACGCGCGGCAAACACCACGCGCCGCGCGGGCGTGCGCGGCATCCCTACCTCCCTCTACGTTCAAGTGCACCCTGTTACGATGCTAGCTCGTCCAAATTCAGAGCTTCCTGGAACGCGGATCGTGGGCTCGCAAGAGCACCCGCCGGCCCAGAGTTGAGCAGGATGTAGGGGAAGCACATTAAACCCAGTAGAGGAGGCCCACATGGCCCAAGCTGAGAAGTCCGCGGCCCACGCGGCCGGGACGGCGCAAAACGGTGGCACCAACGTCGTGATCCTCGGTCCGCGCGACAGCCTTCACGGCCGCCTCGACATCCATGGCGACATGAAGGTCCATGGGACGGTCGAGGGCGAGCTCAAGGCGAGCGGGGACGTTCTCGTCGAGTCGACGGCCACGGTCCAGGCCTCGATCGAAGGCGCGAACGTCAACGTGCGGGGTCAGGTCAACGGCAACGTCACGGCACGGCGCCGTCTCACCCTTGGCGGCTCGGGCCGGCTGAACGGCGAAGTCAAGGTTGCCCGTCTCACCGTCGAAGACGGGGCGACGCTGAACGGAAACGTCACGATGACGCCGGAGAAGTCCTAGACCTAGCGTTCGGCTAGCTTCACCAAAGGCAACACCACGGATTCCAGGTAGCGACGCGCTGCGTCCGTCGCCGAACGCACGAGTCTCCACTCGAGGAGCTCGAACTCCGCCTCGCCTCGATTGAGTTCCGCCAAACGTGACCGCCAGAAGCTTGCGTTCACGTTGAGGCCCGGCGGAAGCCGACTGGCGCGAGGCTTCGCCTTTGAAGCTGCAGGAGCAGGCGGTTCGCCACCCTCGCCTGCCTCCACGGGAGGCGAGACCGCCATCGGCGGGAGGCCTGCAACCGGCGCACTGGCGACCAGATGCCACGCCACCATGACCAGTGACGCGACCACCGCGCATTCGGCAAGGACGACCCAGGGAAGCGGCTTTCGCAGAAGGTTGCGCATCGGGCCAACATAAATTCCGCGCCACGACAGGTGAACCCCGCCTGTTAAGGCCTGAGGGAGCGCAAGGCCCGCACGCCACGCTCGATGGTCTCGATCCGCTTTGGAAAGCTGAAGCGCAGGTGGCCGCGTCCTTCACGCGGGTTGTGAAAGAAGCTCGACCCGGGCACCGTCGCGACGGCGACCTTCTCGATGAGGTGTCTCGCCAGCGCGGTGTCATCTTCGAAGCCAAAAGCGCCGATACCTGCCATCACGTAATACGCGCCGTCGGGTGCCGAAACGTCGAAGCCGCAATCCTGGAGGCCCGTGATGATGGCGTCCCGCCGCTCTCGATAGTCACCGACGAGCTCCACATAGAAGGACGCGGGAAGCTCGAGCGCGGCGGCGACCGCGACCTGAAGCGGGTGGGCCGCACCGACGGTGAGGAAGTCGTGCACCTTGCGGATGCCTGCGCTCAAGGATGGCTGCGCGATCAGCCAACCGATCCGCCACCCGGTGACCGAGAACGTCTTGCTGGCGCCGCTGATGGTGATCGTTCGCTCGGCCATCCCGGGGAGGGTGGCGATGCTGACGTGCTCGCCGCGATATACGAGGTGCTCATAGATCTCGTCGGTGATCGCAATCGCGTCATGCTCGATGCAGAGCTCGGCGACGAGCTCGAGCTCGGATCGCGAGAACACCCTCCCGGTTGGGTTGTGCGGCGTGTTGACGACGATGGCACGCGTCTTGCTGTTGAAGGAGTGGCGCAGCTCGTCGGGATCAAACGACCAGTCGGGCGGGTGCAGGGTCACATAGCGTGGGACGGCGCCGCTGATGATGCAGTCGGGCCCGTAGTTCTCGTAGAAGGGCTCGAAGATCACGACCTCGTCGCCGGGGTCGACCGCCGCCAGCATGGCCGCGATCATCGCCTCGGTCGCGCCGCAGGAAACAGTGACCTCTCTCTCCGGATCCACTTCGCGCCCCCACGTTATGGATTGCTTGCGCGCAACGGCTTTGCGCAGCTGCGGCGCGCCCCACGTCGTGGCGTACTGGTTGAAGCCGTCTCGCAGGGCTGTGGCGGCCGCCTCGACGATGCGCGGGTCGGTCGCGAAATCCGGAAAGCCCTGCGCGAAGTTGATCGCCCGGTCCGGCCCGTTCAGCTCGAGATTGAGACGGGTCATCTCGCGGATGACCGACTCCGTGAAACTCTGGGCCTTCAGCGACAGGCGACCGGCGGGGTCAGTGACCAGGATCGGCCCGCTCCAGGTGTATGTCCGTGCTCGAGCAGGAGAAGCATCGCTCCGGCCGCTCGAGCCCCCTCTCCCACCGACCACAGACATTGCATGTCCAGCGCGTGGTGGCGAAGAAATCAAGCACGTCCGAACGGCTGAGCAGCCCGACCATCTTGCCGCGCCTGACCACCGGCACGCGACGAATTCGCTCGCCGACCAGCAGCCGCGCGGCCTCGTCAATGCCGGTGTCCGGGCTGACCGTGATCACGTGCTGGCTCATGATGTCGCGCGCGAACTTGCCCTTCTTGGAGAAGACATCGGTTTCCGAGACGATCCCGACCACCTGCCCGTCAGCCGACATCACAGGCCCCCCCGTGATTCGCTTGGACGTGAGCGTCAACGCGATCTCTTCGACCGGGGTGTCCTCGCGAAAGGTGACGACGTTGGTTGTCATCACATCTTTGACCGGGATCATGGGGTGCCGAGCAGTTTAGCCACCGTCTGCAGATTCGCGTTGCCGCCGCTGAGGATCAAGCCGGTCGGCCTGTCGCTCGGAAGCTTGCCTGCCACGTACGCCGCCAGGGGCAGCGCGCCGGTCGGCTCGAGCGCGATGTGCAGCCGGGTCCATGCGACCCGCACGGCGGTCGCGATCTCCTCCTCGGTGACGGTGACTATCTCGTCCACCAGCGCGTTCGCGAACATCACCTCGAAGGTCCGCGCCCCGATCGCGGTCGTCCGGACTCCATCCGCAATCGTGTTCGGCGCCGCGGGTAGGCTGCGGATGGTGCCTGCCTTCGAGCTCTGGTAAGCGTCGTCGGCTACGACCGGCTCCACCCCGATCACCGTCATCGAGGGGCGGCTGCTCTTCGCCGCGATGGCGCTGCCGGACAGCAGTCCGCCTCCGCCGACTGGCGCTGCGATGACCTCGATTCCCGGTTCGTCCGCGAGCATCTCCGCGGCCGCCGTGCCTTGGCCGTGGATCACATCCCAGTCGTCAAACGGATGCACGAGCGTGAAGCCCCGCTCGGCCATGACCTCCCGCAAGCGCTGCTCGCGGTTCGCGAAGGTGATGCCCTGCTGGATCACCTCGGCTCCCAACGCCCGCGTCGCGGCGACCTTGGCCGGATTGGCGTCCTCGGGGATGAGGATCAGCGCTGGGATGCCCACGGTACGGGCCGCCAGGGCCACCGCCTGCGCGTGGTTGCCTGAGCTGACGGCGATCACGCCGATCGGATGAGGATCGCGCGCCATCAGCGAGAGGACCGCGTTGAACGCCCCCCGGACTTTGAACGACCCCGTCACCTGGAAGCATTCTGCCTTCAGGCGAAGCGCCGGGTCGAGATCGGTGGTGAGCGTGGGAGTGCGCCGGACGTAGGGCTTTATCCGACCGGCAGCTTTCAGGACCTCGGCGCTGTGAGCCTCGACGAACCCGCTCAAGCCACTGCCTTCTCAGGCTCGGAGCGCTGACGGCTCGCCACGCCCCTGCCGACGTTGGTGAGCACGATCCCGGCGAGGATGACCACCATGCCGGCCACGATGGGGACTGTCACAGCCTCGTGGAGGATGGTGACGCCCCAGAAAACGGCAGTCAGCGGAATCAGGAGGGTCACACCAGACCCTCGCACCGGGCCAAGCGAGTTGAGGACGTAGTAGTAGAGCACGCCCGCGACGCCAGAGCCGGCGATGCCCAGCGCCAGAACTGCTGCAATCGATTTCAACTCCAGGTGGACGCTTGGCAGCGTCGGCGCGGCGAGCGGGAGCACCAGCAAGGCGGTCATCGCGAGCTGGCCGATGTTGGCCTCGTACACATTCATGCCGCGCAACCTGCGCCGCTGGTAAAGAGCCGCGACCGCGTAGGACGCCGACGCCAGAAGCACCGCCAAAGTGCCGATGACGTCACCTCGAAGGCCACCTGCCGTGAGGTCCGGCAGGACCAGGATGACCACTCCCGCCAGTCCTATCAAGACGCCTGCGTAGTTGAGGAGGCTCGGGCGCTCGCTCGGAATGACCCAGAAGACGAGGATCGCCGCAAACAAGGGCGTCGTCGCGTTCAGGATGCTGGCCAGTCCGCTCGAGATTCGCTCTTCGCCCCAGGCGATCGCGACCCACGGCAGAACGCCTCCGGTGATCGCCATGATGGCGAATGGCAGAAGGCGCTTCTTCCAGTCGACCGGGATCAGGCGGCGGTGGGTTGCGGCCATGATCGCGGCGAGCGCGAGGAGGCCGGTGCTCGAGCGGATCAGCACGAGCACTGTCGGGCTCATGTCTTGAACCGCGACCTTGATGAAGAGGAACGAGGCGCCCCAGATCAAAGCGATCGCGGCGAAAGCCACGTACGGGAGCCATCCGCGGCGGGAATCAGACACGCGTCGGCCAGTCGTCGGATGAGAGCACGAGCGTGACCGGGCCGTCGTTTTCGATCCCGACCGTCATGACTGCACCAAAGCTGCCCGTCTTCGTGTCTATTCCACGCTCGCGGAAGCGCTGCACGAATGCGAGGTACAGGTCCTCGGCGCGTTTCGGGTCGCCGGCGCCGAGAAGGCTCGGCCGGCGCCCACGGCTCATGTCCGCGAAAAGGGTGAACTGCGACACGATCAGCGCCGCACCGCCAACGTCGACGAGGCTTAGGTTCATCCTTCCCGCGTCGTCCGCGAAAACGCGCAGATCGATCACCTTGTCCGCCAGGCGCCGGATGGTCGCATCGTCGTCATCAGACCCCGCACCCACCAACAACACGAAGCCGAGACCGATGGTTGCAGACCGCTTTTCTTGCGCCTCGTCCCAGGTGACCGAGCCGGACGTCACACGCTGGACGACCAATCTCATATCAGGTGCAGGGGTGGCTGGCAGGCCGGGTTTACCCCGGCCGTCACCCAGTCGTTCATCTTCCAAACGCCTCCATACGTGGTTGGGAGGGTGGGGGTCCTCATTTGGGGTCCCCACGCGAAGCGTGGGAGGGCCTCTTCCCCCGCGCTTTTTAGATTTTTGGGCCGAATTGCGGCTCCGCGCGGATCAGGGAGTCGATGTAGCGGAACCTTTCGTAGCGGTGCTGCAGCAGCTCCTCGGTCGGCTGCGCCAGCAGCTGCAGCAGGTGGCGTTGCAGGGCCTCATCCAGAGCGATGGCAGTGGCTTCGTAGTCGGCGCGGGCGCTGCCTTCCGGCTCGGTCACCACCTCTTCGACGACTCCCATCGCGAGCAGGTCGCGCGAGGTGAGCTGGAGCTGCTCGGCCGCCTCCACCTTGCGCGTGTTGTCGCGCCAGACGATCGAAGCGGCGGCTTCCGGCGACGCAACGGAGTAGATCGAGTTCTCGAGCATGATCACACGGTCGGCGACGCCCATTCCCAGCGCCCCGCCGCTCCCACCTTCGCCGATGACAGCCGCGACGATGGGGACCGGGATCCGGAACCATTCCATGATCGCCCGGGCAATCGCGGCGGCGATGCCACGCTCCTCGGCACCGGCGCCTGGATACGCGCCTGGGGTGTCGATCAGGCAGACGATCGGGAAGTTGAACTTCGCGGCGTGCTGCGCAAGGCGTATGGCTTTGCGGTAGCCCTCGGGATGCATCATTCCCCAGTTCCGCGCCACGCGCTCCTTGAGGCTCCGGCCCTTCTGGTGTCCGAGGAACATCGTCGTGCGCCCGTGCCAGGTGCCGATGCCGCCGGCCAAGGCCGGGTCGTCGCCTGACAGGCGGTCGCCGTGCAGCTCGATGAAGTCCGGCGCCATTCGCCTGATGTAGTCCAGCGAATAAGGCCGGTCCGGATGACGGGCCAGCTCGACCACCTGCCAGACAGTGAGCGTCGTCTCCTCCGGCCGGCGGCCGTGTCGCGTCATGGGTAGATCTCCAGCAGGTGGGCCAGCAGGCGGCGGAGCTCGGGCCGCGCGACCACCATGTCGACCTGGCCGCGCGCGAGCTGAAAGTCAGCGCTCTGGAAGCCGGCCGGGAGGTCCGCGTAGGTCGCCTGCTTGATCACGCGCGGTCCAGTGAATCCGATCGCGGCGCCAGGCTCGGCGATGTTGATGTCGGCCAGCAAGGCGAGTGAGGCGGCAGTGCCTCCGAAGGTCGGATCGGTGAGCACTGAGAAGAACGGCACCCGCGCCGCATCGAGCCTCCCGACGGCGGCGTTGACTTTGGCCATCTGCATGAGCGCCAGCACGCCCTCCTGCATCCGGGCGCCACCCGACGCGGAGACGAGCACGTACGGCAAGCCCGATGCGGCGGCCTGCTCCATGCCTCGCGCGAGACGCTCGCCGGCGACGATTGACAGCGTGCCGCCGACGAATCGAAAGTCGAACACCGCGAGCCACACGGCGCGTCCGCCAAGGGTGCACGTCCCGGTGCGAACCGCTTCGTTCAGGCCCTCGTCGCGCAGCTGCTCGAGGGTCTCCTGGTACGGCTTGGGCACCTTCCAGTTCAACAGGTCGTGGGACCTGACGTCGCCGTAACGCTCCTTCCACGAGCCGCGATCCGCGATGAGCGCGATCCAGGCGTCGCCGCCAAGCCTGAAGTGATGGCCGCACTCGCACACGTAGGTGTGTCGCCGGAGCTCTTCGTGGTCCAGGCCCACCCCACAACCGGGACAGTTCGTGGGAAGCGGGATCGGCGGCAGCTTCCCGCCGGCGATGCGCACCTCGGTGGGCTTCTTGGAGGCGACCATCACAGAGATAGTCCGCCATCGACCGCGATCACCTGGCCGGTGATGAAGCCGGCCTGCTCCGAGCACAGGAACGCAACCATTCCCGCAACATCGTCGGCAGTTCCCTCACGTTTGATCGGGGTCGCCTTGACCAGCTCCTCGACCATCGCGTCAGTCAGCGATCCCGAGGTGAGCTCGGTGCGCACGTAGCCCGGTGCGACGGCATTGCATGTGATGTTTCGCGAACCGTACTCGCGCGCCACGGACTTTGTGAAACCGATGAGCCCCGCTTTCGCCGCCGCGTAGTTGGACTGGCCGGCGTTGCCGGTCAGGCCGACGATCGAGGAGATGTTCACGATCCTGCCCCATCGAGCGCGCATCATCCCGGACATGATGGCGGCCTTCGTCGTTGCGAAGGCGGACATCAGGTCGGTGCGGATGAGCTCCTCCCAATCCGCGGGCGACATCTGGATCAGCAGCTTGTCGCGCACCGCGCCGGCGTTGTTGACGAGGATGTCGACCCGCCCGATCGCCTTCACCATAGCTTCCACCTGACCAGGATCGCCAACGTCGGCCTGGTGCGCGCTCCCGCCGGGCAGCGAAGCGGCCGTCTCTTCTGCAGCCGCCTTGTCGGAGCGGTAGTTCACCACCACCCGAGCACCCACCGCGCCGAGCGCCTGGCTGATGGCGCGGCCGATCCCTTTGCCTCCGCCGGTGACCAGGGCGGTCTTGCCTGAGAGGTCGGTCACGCAGTCACCGGGTCCGCGAAGTCGATGAACAGCTCTTCTGCGTTCCACGTGTCGACGCCGGGGATGTGCTTGGCGGCGAGGCTGGCGAGCACGCGCCCGGGCCCGAGCTCGACCACCGTCCGCACCTCCATGGTGCGCATCGAGACCATCGTCCGCGCCCAGTCGACCTGGCGCAACATCTGGAGCCGGAGCTCCTCCTGCAGGCTCGCGACTGTGCGCATCGCTTCGCCCGACGCGTTGGCCAGGACCGGGATCGAAGGGGCCTTTAGCGGGACCTTGTCGACGACCTTTCGAAACGCCGCCGCCGCTTTCTCCATCAGTGGAGTGTGCGCGGGCAGCGGGATGGTCAGGATGAGGGCGCGACGTGCGCCGGCCGCCAACGCGAGCGGCTCGGCAGCCTGCACCGCGGCGGTTTCGCCTGAGAGCACGAACTGGACGTCAGCGTTGCGGTTGGCGACCCACAGCCGGCCCTGGGCCGAGGCCTTGAGCCGGATCTCCTCGACCTGCGACTCGTCCAGCCCCACTATCGCGATCATGCCCCCAGGCTGCTCGTGAGCGGACTGCGCCATGATCCTGCCGCGCTCCTTCACCACCAGGAGGGCTGTCTCCCAGGGGATGGAGCCGGCGGCAGCGAGAGCGGCGATCTCGCCGAGGCTGTGCCCCGCGGTGACCCTGACATTCTCGAGCCCATAGCTCTCTCGCCAGACTTCGTACGCTGCCCAGGACACAACCATCACGCACGGCTGGATGATGTCGGTGCGGTTGAGCTCCTCGACCGGCCCCTCGAAGCAGAGCCGGCGGATGGGCATGTCGAGAACCTGCTCGGCGCGCTCGAAAGCGCGGCGGGCCGCCGGATAACGGTCATGTAGGTTCTTGCCCATCCCAGGCTTCTGCACGCCCTGGCCCGGAAACAGGAGCGCGATGGGACCTGTGAGCTTTACACCCACTTCAGGAGCGTAGCGCCCCACGTCAGGCCGGAGCCAAAACCCGCGAGCAGCACGTTGTCGCCGGTCTTGACGCGGCCTTTGCGGATCGCCTCCTCCAGCGCCAGCGGGATCGAGGCACTGGATGTATTGCCGTACTCGTCGATGTTGATGGCGACGCGATCGAGGGGCAGGCCGATGCGTCGGGCGGCGGCGTCGATGATTCGGAAGTTGGCCTGGTGAGGCACCCAGAGATCGATGTCTTCCATCGAGATCCCGGCCTCGTTGCATACCTCATTCGCCTGGCGGATGAAGATGTCGACGGCGAACTTGAACACGTCGGGACCCTCCATCTCGATGATGGGTCGCGGGTCTTTGGCCGCGTAGGCGCCGAGCTCCTTGTTGCCGCAAGTCACCTGGAGGTAGCCGCGACCGTCGCTGCCGAGGCACCACGAGAGGAAGCCCGCACCTTCAGGGGCCGGCCGCACCACCGCGGCGCCGGCGCCGTCACCGAAGATCACGGCAGTGCCGCGGTTCGAGTAATCGAGCATGCGCGACAGCACCTCGGCGCCGATCACAAGCACGTTGTCCGCACGTTCGGTCGCGATGAAGGAGTCTGCAGTCGCGAGCCCGTAGACGAAGCTGGTGCAGGCGGCGAGCATGTCCCATGCCACAGCGCCGGGGGCGTCGAGCTCGTCCTGGATGCGGCACGCGATGGATGGAAACGGGCCGTCGGGGGATGAAGTGCCGACCAGGATCATGTCCAGGTCGTTGGCGGTGATGCCGGCTGAGTCGAGCGCGGCGCGAGCGGCCTTGGTCGCGAGCTCGAGCGTGGTCGTGCCCGGCTCCGCGATGTGACGGGTGCGAATGCCCGTCCGCTCGGTGATCCATTTGTCGGACGTGTCCATCAGCTTCTCTAGGTCGAAGTTGCTGACCACCTTCTCGGGCGCGTAGACGCCCATGCCGGCGATTCCGCTATGGCGGCCTTTGGTTTTGAACGAGCGGAGAGGAACGGCTCCCGACCGGGTTCGATACGAGGTCGTTATAGCCATGTCATCTAGGCCTCCAGCCGCTCGGCGGTCTTCTGCTCCAGGAATTTCCAGAGATCGCCGATGACCTTCATCCTCTCGAGCTCCTCCTCGGGCAGCTCGACGTCGTACTTGTCCTCCACGGCGGCGATCAGCTCGACGAGGTCGAGCGAGTCGGCCGCGAGGTCCTTGGCGAAGCTCTTGTCGAGCTGGACCGCGCTCGGCTCGATGCCGAGGATCTCCGCGGCGAGATCCTGAAGTTCCTTGAAATCGAGGGGCGTTGCCATCGGCAATCTCCTAGTTGGCCTGCGGGCCTTTGATGACGAGTGTCGCGTTGTGGCCGCCAAACCCGAATGAGTTCGACACCGCCACCTTGATGTCCGCCTTGCGGGCCTTGTTGGGCACGTAGTCCAGGTCGCATTCAGGGTCGGGGTCGTCGAGGTTGATCGTCGGCGGCAAGAGACCCCGGTCGAGCGCGAGGATGCAAGCGGCCGCCTCGATGGCACCGGCAGCCCCGAGCAGATGACCATGCACTGACTTGGTCGAGCTCACGGCCAGCTTGTTCGCGTGGTCGCCGAAGACGGCCTTGATCGCCTTCGTCTCGGCGACGTCTCCCAGCTTGGTCGAGGTCCCGTGCGCGTTGATGTAGCCGACGTCGGTCAGCTCCACTCCGCTCTTCTCGAGCGCGCGGCGCATCGCGCGGATCGCGCCCTTGCCCTCCGGCTGTGGAGCGGTGAAGTGATACATATCGGCGCTCGCGCCGTAGCCTGCGATCTCGGCGAGGATTCTCGCGCCGCGCTTCTTGGCGTGCTCCATCTCCTCGAGCACGAGCATCACGGAGCCCTCGCCCATGACAAACCCGTCGCGGCCGAGGTCGAACGGCCGGCACGCTTTCTCCGGCTCCTCATTGCGCTCGCTGACGGCCTTGATCTGGCAGAAGGCGCCCATGGTGAGCGGCGTGATCGTCGCCTCGGAGCCCCCCGCGAGCATCGCTACCGCGTCGCCCCGCTTGATGATCTCCGATGCTTCGCCGATGCCGTGCGAGCCGGACGCGCAGGCGCTGACGATGGCGTAGTTCGGCCCGCCCGCCTGGCAGTGGATGGCGACGATGCCCGCCGCCATGTCCGCGATCATCATCGGCACCGTGAACGGGCTGATGCGCTTCGGCCCTCGCTCCATCAGTGCTGTGTGGCTCTTCTCGATCTCCTCCATCCCGCCGATGCCCGAGCTGACGATGACACCGACGTCGTCGGGGTCCATCTCGGCCGGATTGAGGCCGGCATGCGCCAGGGCTTGTTTCGAGGCGCCCAGGGCGAACTGGCAGTAGCGCCCGATATGACGGGCGGTCTTCTTGTCCATGTAGTCCTCGGGGTTGAAGCCCTTGACCTCGCCCGCGATCTTGGTGTCGAAATTGGTGGTGTCGAAGTGGGTGATGCGGCCGATGCCGGAGACGCCCTCGACCATGTTCGACCAGACGGTCTCGAGATCGTTGCCGATCGGAGTGATGAAACCCATGCCGGTGACTGCCACGCGGCGACCGTTTGAGTTAGATGCCATGACTCAAGGATACGGACGCCAGGGCCTATTCCACACTGGCGCCGGGTGTGAAAACGAGCCGCCAGGTTTGGACACTGAGTCCAAGATCGAGGTCTAAAGTAGCTTTCGGAGATCCAGAGCCAGCTGCAAGCGCAATCGGCTTGGAGGGCTGTCCAGGTCGCCCCCGAGGAGCTCGCGCAGCTTGTCCAGCCGGTAAAGCACTGTGTGGCGGTGCAGGTTGAGCGCGGTCGCCGCATCCTTCACAGATCCGCAGGCGAGGTACGCCTGGAGCGTTTCCAGCAGCTGCTCGCGATTGCGGGTCTTCGCGTCGAGAAGGCGACCAAGGCTGTGTTGGACGAACCGCTCGGCTAGGCGCGGGTTCTGCGCCAGGACCAGCTGCGGTATCACCTCGTCGTGCCGGTGCACGACAGCCTCCGGTCGCAGCTTGCGCCCGACCTCGATCGCCTGCTGCGCTTCCAGGTACGAGCCAGAGATGCCTCGAAGGCCGGCGTGGTAGCCGCCGATGCCCGCACGGACGCGGGCGCGGGCGGTCCCCGACCGTTTGACCGCCTCCTTCTGAAGGCTCATGACCAGCTGGCGCGCGCCCTCCACGTCAGCCGCCGATTCGGAAGGCCAGAGGATGACGAGAGTGGTCGGGTCTGTCGCGTGAAATATCGCGCCGCGGGGCAGCTGGAGCGATGCCGCCACCTCGGCCAAACCCTCGCCCCCCTGCTCGCCGTCGCGGTTGCCGATGACCAGCTTGCAGACCGCCGCCACGTAACCGGTGGGCGCGATTGGCATGTTCAACGCCAGGGCCTGCTTCTGCAGCTCGAGCTCGGAGTCGAAGTTGTCGCTGATCAGGGCGTGGAAGAGGCGGGCCCGTGCCCGGGTGCCGCGCTGCATGTGGTGCTCGCGCGCGTTCAGGTAGGTCTTGGTCACCTCTGCGGCGACCTGGTCGAGAGCGCCGAAGACGTAGTTGGCGGTGAGCATGATCGCCTCGGGGGTCGCCTCCGGGTGACCGCGCCACGCGGCAAGGATCGCGTCCCAAGCGACGCGCGCCGCGATGCGATATGCGTTCAATATCGGCTCGACCGACTGGCTGCTGCGTGCCTGCAGGATCCCGAGCTGGGCCACCCGGCGGAGCTCCTCGGCGGTGGCCGGCCGCGCCTCCCGGGCGGTGGCCAGGAAGAGGTCGAGCCCCGCCTCACACGCCTTGGCGATGGCCGAGCGCTGAGGCGGCACACCGGTGGAGTCGTCCCAGCGCACCAAGGTCACCACCGCCCGCGCCATGTGGCGGGCCATCCCCGCCCGCCTGCGCTCGAGCTCGGCCACCAGCGTGGCCGGCAGCTGAGGGGGCGGTTTGGACTTCGTGGCCACACGTGCCATGCGTCTGACTATACGGGTCCCGATGCAGTTAGGACGTCAGGTCGAAGAAGAGACCTTCGAGTTGTTGTCGATGAAGCCGAGCATTCGTCGCCAGGCGTCGTCGCAGTAGTCCTTCCATTCGGCAAACGTGCGATCGAAGAAGCTGTGCGGCGCTCCGTCATAGATGTGCATCTCGTGTGGCACGTTGGCCTCGCTGAGCCTGCGATCGAAGTCGTGGAACGCTTCCTGCGGCGTGAAATCGGCGCCCGCGACCAGCAGGAGCAATGGGTCCTGCATCTTGCCGATCAGGCCGAGTGACCGTTCTGGCCGGCCATAGAAGCCGATGCTGCCGCCCAGATCGTGGCCTCCCGCCGACTGGTTCCAGGAGCTCGACCCGCCAAAACAGAATCCAACTGTGAAAACCGTCTTGACCGCGCCCCCTTCCTTCGACCTGAGGTACGCCACGGCGGCCGCGACGTCGTTGCGGATTCCGTCTTGCGTCGTCTTCTCGACGTGCGGCATGTACTCGAAGCCCTCACCACGATCCCCGATGCCCGCAGTGCGGCCGAAGTAGTCGATGGCAACCGCGTCGATCCCCGCTTCGGCGAAGCGTCGGGCGAGCTCCTTGTAGAACTCGTGGAGGCCGCGCACATCGGGCATCACCACCATGCCCGCGCCGGTGGGCTTTGCGGCACGGGCGAAGTGGGCGGCGAACTTGTTGCCGTCGGAGGCGGTGAGGACGAAGTCTCCATGGTCGGAGGCGGCGCCGCCGACCGGCGGCAGGGGCGGACGCGCATCGTCTGAGTAGCACATGAGTCGATTCTCTAATAGATTGGTTGGGCAATGAAGATCGAGAGCACCGCCTTTACTCGCGCCGACGTCGAGCAGTTCCTGGATCAGATGCTCGACCATGATCGCCAGATCCTGGCGGACAGGCTCGAACGAGCATCTGCACGCCTGGCTGCTCTCGGCCCCCGAATCAAAGCCGGGCGTGGCGAAAACGAATGGAGCGAGCACGAGGTGCTCGCGCACATCGTGGTCCTGTCCAAGTTCTATGGCGTCCTGGTGCACAAGATCTCGAGCGGCCAGATGACCGAGGTCGACCTCCAGGAAAACGTCAACCTGCGCGATGTCGTAGGCGAGCAGATGGCTCAGATCGAGCCGGCTGAGCTCCTGCGCATGGCGCTTGCCGACCAGGCACGCACGCTCAAGCTGCTGCGGACTCTCGAGCCGTCATCACTGCGGCGCAAGGCCAAGCTCGAGAACGGAGAGATGATGGGCGCCGACGAGGTCGCCCGCCTCCCGCTCGTCAACCATCTCGAGATGCACGTCGACCAGCTGGAGCGGTCCCTGGGCTAGGCAGACCTCGCAGACTCGGCATGCCCAAGTAGCCGCAGCTCGGTGCGGATCGCCTCTGCCGATCGAACCATCATGTCGGGGTCCGGGTTGGGGTCCTGATTGTCGAAGTCGAGGTCGTGCACCCCGTTGATGGGCACCACGTGGAAATGGACGTGTGGGACCTCGAGCCCGACTAGCACAAGGCCGATTCGGGCCGGCTCGAAGGCCGCCATCTGTGCCCGGCCGATGGCCTGAGCGGTGCTCATGAGGCGGCCGAGAAGGTCCGCCTCGACGTCAAGCCAGTGGCCGATCTCCGCACGCGGAACGACCAGCGTGTGTCCCGGTCGGAGCGGGCGATTCGACAGGAATGCGACGCACATGTCGTCCTGCCACACGAAATTCGCAGGCAGCTCGCCGGCGATTATGCGACTGAAAATGCTGGCCACCGACTAAGCCTAGAGTTTGGCGGTGACCCCAGCGGCGCAGCTGATCGACGCCACCAAGCGATACGGCAACGTCGAGGCCCTCAAGGGCGTCAGCCTGGACATCGAGCTCGGCGAGGTTGTCGCCATGCTGGGACCCAACGGGGCGGGTAAAACGACCTCGATCAGCCTGTTGCTGGGCCTGCGCAAGCCCACCTCCGGTAAGGCCCTGCTCTTCGGCCTGGACCCTGACAACCTGGATGCGCGAAGCCGGGTCGGCGTGATGCTCCAGGAATCTGGAATTCCCGCCGTGCTCAAGGTGCGCGAGATCGTCGACCTCTTTCGGTCCTACTACGCCAAACCCATGGCACGCGATCGCGCGATCGCGATGGCGGGCCTCGAAGAGAAAGCCGAAGCTCTCGTGAAGGAGCTGTCCGGCGGGCAGCGCCAGCGCCTCTACTTTGCCCTGGCGGTCTGCGGCGACCCGGAGGTCCTGTTTCTGGACGAACCGACGGTCGGCATGGACGTGGAGGGCCGGCGATCGTTCATCGAACGGATCGCGGAGTTCGCCCGGATGGGGCGGACAGTGGTGCTGACCACCCACTATCTCGAGGAGGCGGACCAGCTGGCAAGGCGTGTCATCGTGATCGACCGCGGCCTGGTGATCGCAGACGCATCGCCAAAGGAGATCAAGTCCAGGGTGGCTGGCAAGCGCGTGCGGTTTACGGCGGCGGGGTTGACCGACGCCGACCTCGAGGGCCTGCCCGTCACGACCTCGACCATCAGCGATCACACAGTGCAGCTGCTCACAAACCAGCCCGAGGCCGTCCTCAGCGAGCTCTTTCGCCGCGGAATCCAGGTCTCCGACCTGGAAGTGTCGGGCGCCGATCTCGAGGATGCTTTCATCTCGCTCACCAGTCATAGGGCGACATCGTGAGCGCGGTGATGGCGGCGAGACGGGCGCCGGTCGGCCCGATGCTTGCCCGCCAAACCTGGGCGGAGTTTCTGAAGCTATGGCGCGTGCCCGCATTCAGCATCACGTCCCTCGTTTTGCCGGTGATGTTCTATGCGTTCATCGGCATCGGCCAGGCGTCCGAGGAGGTCAGCCCGCACGTGACCTTCGGCGCCTACTTCCTCGCCTCGATGGCGGTTTACGGCGTGGCCAACGTGATGATCTTCAGCTTTGGGATCTCGGTGGCGACAGAGCGCGGCATGAAGATGGACGTCCTCATGCGCGCGACGCCGTTGCCGCCGTATGTCTATCTACTCTCCAAGTGCATAACGGCGATCGTGTTCGCCGCCCTCACGCTGGCCGTCCTCTTTCCGTTCGCCTACCTCGCCGGCGGCGTAAGGCTCGATCCGTCGGCCTGGGTTACGCTCGCCACCCGAGTGCTCCTGGGCTCCCTGCCGTTCATCGCCCTCGGGTTCGCGATCGGTTACCTGTCTGGACCGAACTCCGCCGTTGCTGTGATCAACCTCATCTACCTGCCCACCGCATTCGCATCCGGCCTGTTCTTTCCAAAGCAGCTCCTGCCGGACTTCATCCAGCGCATCTCGCCCTACCTGCCGCTCCACTTCTTCGGTCAGCTGGGATGGGACGCCATCGGCGCGCCCACCAGCGAGAGCGTGAGCACCGACTGGTTCTACCTCGCCGGTTACGGCGTCGCCTTCTTCGTGGTCGCCCTCTGGGCCTACCGCCGCGAAGAAAGTCGGAAATTCAGCTAGACGGCGGTCTTCGACCGCCTTAGCGTGCGGCTGCGCCGCAGGGCTGCCTCCCGCGACTGCGTCGCGGGGACCCCAGAGGTAGACAAAGTTATGGCCGGGGAGACCCCGGCCAACCCCGCGACGCTAGCACTGAGATGCAGGCCAGAGTTTCTCCGGCATCGGCGCCCCGAAGGCCTCCGCGTAGCGTTCCGAGAACTCCGCGGGCGTGTACGCGTGCTCGACAGTCCCCACCTGCTCCACCGCGTACGTGGCGGCCAGCGAGGCGACCCGTCCTGCCGCCTCCATGTCGAGGCCGCGCAGCAGGGCGGCAACCAACCCGGACCTGTACGCATCGCCCGCGCCGGTGGGATCGGACTCCCGGCGTGCGGGCGCCGGCGGAATGTCGACGATACCGTTGCGAGTCGTTATCCGAGATCCATCGCGACCGAGCGTCGTGACCACGATCTCCGCCAATCCGATGAGCCCGTCCATCGTTTGGCCGGTCCGCTGCATGATCAGCTCGAGCTCATAATCGTTGCCGATCAGTATCCACGCGCCGCGCGAGCCCTCCGAGACATCCTCTGCTGACAGCCGCGGCAGCTGGTGGGCCGGGTCGAAGACGAATCGGACGCCCCGCTCGCGGCACTCTCTCACCAGCCGGATCATTGCCCCCGGGTCATTGGGACCGACGATCACAGCCTCGACCCCGACTGGCGCGTCGTCCAGCCCCAGCATCGCTGCTCGACCCATGGCACCTCCGTAATAGCCGGTCAGCTGGTTGTCGTCCATGTCGGTGGTCGTGAAGCCTGTGGCCGTGATCTCTCCCTCCAAAAGCTTCAAGCCGTGGCAGTCGATGCCGTGCGCCAACAGCCAATCTCGATACTCGGCCGCATCGGTGCCGGCGGTGGCGAGCACGGCGGCCGGATAGCCGAGCAGCGTCAGGTTGTACGCGTAGTTACCCGCGACTCCACCGCGCCTCTTCCGCAGGTCATCGACGAGGAAGCTGAGGTTGAGGATGTGCGTCTTGTCGGCGAGGATGTGGTCTTTGAAACGTCCCTTGAAGCTGAGGATGTAGTCGTACGCGATCGATCCGGTGCAGACGACACTCAAGCTTTTTCAAAGGCTACCCGAAAAAGAAAAGGGCGCCCCGAGGGCGCCCTTGATTTCGACTTCGAGGTTAGGCGGCGCGCCGGCGAGCGGCGGTGCGTCGCGTGCGCCTGGTCCGGGTGGCGGGCTTGCGGGCAGCCGGCTTCTTGGTTGCCGGTGCGTGGCGGAACTCAGTCGCGTACTCGAACCGCGCGGCGGTCCTGGCGATCGTCTTGAACGAGCCGTTGAAGATGCGCAGCGCGCGCTTGGCGACACTCCCGACCGCGTCGCGGCGCCGAGCCTGAAGCTTGACCAGCTCAAAACCCTTGATCGCGACCTTCTCTGGCAGCTTTCCGTTCACCTCGACGCCGAAGACGGCGATGCGCTCCGGCATGAGCTCGCCGGCGACCTTCTCGGCCTGCTTCGCGGCCATCGAGAGCGTGGCGTTGATGGTCTTGGCGGCGTCCTTGGCCGGGGCGGTGGCGGCATTCAGCCGCGCGTTGAAGCGGCGGTTGACCCTGCGTGCGGCGGGTGTGCCCTTCCGCTCGAGTCCCTTCACCTGCTTGCGCGCCGACCCGATGGGGTCCGACGCGACCTGGGCGACGGTCCTGGCGGCGCCAAAGGCGACCTCCTCGACCGTGGTGGCCGTCTCGCCGGCCGTGTCTGCGATCTGATCGACTTCCGTGTTCATCTTGTCTCAGCCTCCTTTTTGGTTGACGCAATGCATCATAACGCGTTGCGTCAAGTCGTGTCAAGGGGCGAGGGGGCGTGGCGCGCGATGAGGTCTCTGGCAAAGGCCCCGAAGACGTCGTAGTGCGCCACCTTGCGGCGCTTTTCAGGCTGGATCCACTCCGGCCGCAAGCCGTGCGACTTTCCCCATTCCTCGAGGGCCTTGCGCAGCCCGATCACGTGTAGAAATGGGCGCTCACGCGTCAGCCCCCTGATCGTCGAGCCATGGTAGTGGTCGAAGTTGCGATGGATCGCGATTCCGCCTGCTTCTGCAAATGCGATCGCCTCCCGGATCTGCCGGCGTTCGAAGTACTCCTCACGCAGCGGTGAATCGGTCATGTCCTCGCGACAGCCACGCCGACTCGGGCATCTGCGCAGATAGACCTGAACGTGCACAGCGTGCACGGGCGCTCGGCGTGCTCCGGTCCAAGACCGAAGTCCCCCGCGATGATGCGCGACGTGGCTGCAGCGATACGAGCCTCGACGGCTCGATCGTCCGGCATGACCTCGATCACATTGGCGCGGCGGATGTCGAAAAGCATCAGGCGCGGATCCAGCCCGCCCGGCAGCAACCCTCGACGAGCCGCCAGTCCGTACAGCCTCAGCTGCATCGAGTAAGCCTCGACCAGCCTTGCGTCCAGGGTGGCATTGGTCTTGTAGTCCACGAGGGTCGGGCGGCCGTCGATCTCGCAGACCCTGTCGACAAACCCGCGCACCCGAGCATGGCCGAGCCGCAGGTTGAACTCGAGCTCGACACCGAGCGTCTTCGCTTGCGCAAGCGGATGGGCCAGGTAGCGAGAGAGCATGTCGCGCCCCGCCTCAGGTCCGCGGTAGATGCCGAGCAGGTCGCCGCCGCTTGCATGCCACGCCGCCAGCGCCGCGTGCACAGAGGCGCCCAGCTCGCTCGAACCCGAGGCCCGGACGAAGCTTGGCAGCAGCTCATCGGGTGGAGCGGGCACGCCCCACACCTGGCTGAAGCGGTATCGCACCGGGCACACCTCGAAGTCGTGAAGCTGCGAAAAGCTGAGCTCGATGTCCCGGGCGTGAACCTGGGACGTGTCCACGGGGCGCGGGCGAATCTCCTGCCACCGGTCCAGAACCGCCTCAACGACAGCAGGCCCGGAGGCGCCGGCTGGATCGGCGACCCGCACGACCGGCAGCTCGAGCTGCTCGGCCTCGACTACCGTCGCCGACTCAGGGTGCGCCAGCGCCCAGCTGAGGATCTCGGCAAAGTGGTCGACCTCGCCGTTGACTCCCAGCTCGACGTCGCGGGCAAACTGCTCTTCCCGGGTGGCGGTTATGTACAGCGAATCCTTCGTACGCGTGATGCCGACGTAGACGATGCGCCGTCGCTCGCCCATCGCCAGGGCCACCGCCGGCGCGCCCGGCGACGTCTCCTTGAACCGCGGATGCTTGTCGCCCCGCCAGTTCTTCATGACGAATCCCAGCCCGTCCGGATCGAAGAACAGTCGCTCGGTGTCGCGCGGTCGCGGCGGCCGCAGGTTGACCAGGAACACGACAGGAAACTCGAGCCCTTTGGCCGAATGCACCGTTAGAAGCGAGACCGCGTCGGCGGCGGCCGACTCTTCAGCGGCCTCGCCGACCGGGAGCTCCGCATCGATCACCTGGTCGAGGTGGCGAACGAAATCTCCGATGCCCGCCAGCGTGAGGTCGCGCTCGAAACGCGAGGCAAGCTGGAAGACCTTGCGCAGGTTGAGCAGCGCCCGAGGGCTGCCATCTCTCTGGGCGCGGAGCTCGGCCCAGCGCAGATACCCGCTTTCCTCGAGGAGCCGGTTGAGAATGTCGGCGACCGTTAGCGCGTCTCGCAGCCCGCCGAGCCGATCCGTGAGATGCACGAGGCGCACCGCCTGCGCCGCGACCTTTTCATCCATCTCGGGAAAGCCCTCACGCCCTGACTCCTCGAAACAGTCGCGAAGACGCATGCCGGCACGGCCGAAACGTCGGGCCGCCAGCCGGTACATGCCCCGGTCCGACAGGCGGGCGATGGGTCCCTGCAGCACCCGGACCAGGGCCCCGTCGTCCATCGGGTTCTCGGTGAGCCGCAGGAGCGCCAGCACATCCTTTATCTCCTGCCTGTCGAAGAAGCCGGATCCCCCGCTGGTGAGATACGGAATGCCCTGCCGGCGAAGTTCGTCCTCGAACTCGCGCGGGAGCATGCGAATCGAATGCGCCAGGATCGCAATGTCGGAGAACGCACGGCCGCCGACGTTCAATCGCCGGATGGTCTCCGCGACCGTTCGCGCTTCGGTTCGGGAGTCGGGCGCCATCAGTACCGTCACCGGCCTGTCACCAGGTCCGCGTGTGGCGACCAGGTCGGGCTCGGCTGCGAAATCGGGATCCCGGCGGATGAAATCGGTGGCGCAGTCCAGGATCTCCTGATAAGAGCGGCGATTGTGCGTCAGAGGCAGCCTGCGCCCCGTGAAGCGCGTCCGGATGTTCTCGATTTCCGCATCTCGCCACCCGTAGATGGACTGCTTTGCGTCTCCCACCGCCGAGACATTGCCGAAGTTTTCGGCGCCCAGCAGACGGATCAGCTCGAGCTGGATTCGGTTTGTGTCCTGGAACTCGTCCACCAGCAGATACCGAAAGCGCTCTCGACATCGGCGTCGAAACTCGGGGACGCGCTGGAGCGCATCTATGACTTCCAGGATCAGGTCGTCGAAGTCG
The DNA here is from genome assembly GCA_005880945.1 of Chloroflexota bacterium. Lineage (GTDB taxonomy): Bacteria > Chloroflexota > Dormibacteria > Dormibacterales > Dormibacteraceae > Palsa-872. The sequence goes on from VBIU01000035.1 coordinate 30,886, forward strand.
CGCAGACCTTCCGCGCGCAGAGCGTCCTCATACGTTCGATAGACGAGGAAGAGGACTTCGATGGCTTCGAGCTCGGCGTGCGACGGGTCGTTTCCGCCGGCTCCGTTCTCCAGGACGGGCGCCTGCAACGCGTGCAGCTCCAGGGCGCGGTCGCGGAACCGGTCTGGCGTTATGCCGCGGCCCTTGAGCTTGAGCAGAAACCGCAGCCCCGAGCGCAACAGGTCGTCAAGGTCCTCGACCGACAGCGCGGTAAACGAGTCAGGATCGAGCGGCGCCGCCGCGCCGCTGCGGAGCCGCGCGACGAGGCGTTGCTCGAACAGCCGCTGGCCGGTTTCATCCAGCACCCGCAGCTCGCGAGGAGCTCCGACCAGATACGCGAATTCGTCGAGCAGGCGGGCACATACGCCGTGGAACGTGCCGATCCATGCGGCGTCGAGGACCTCCGGGCCGAGCTGCGGCCGGCGCTCTGCCAGCTCGTGTGTGATGCGCTGTCGCAGCTCCTCGGCGGCGCGGTCGTTGAACGTGACGGTGAGGATCCGATCGGGCGTCACCCCCTGCTCGACCAGCCAGCAGAAACGCTCGGTTGCGGTGAACGTCTTGCCCGTGCCGGGGCCGGCGGCGATGAGGAAGGCGCCATCGGGCCCGGCATGAGCGGCCGCCTTCTGTTCTGGGCTGAGGGTCATTCCGGTGGGGCGCCTCCGTACGGGCAGATGGCTGCGTGCGGACAGCTCCCGAAGCGCGTCACGCAGGTGCCCGGGAGCTCGCGCGGCCCCGGTTCGAAGTGGCCGCCCTTGATTCCGGCGACCGCCTGCATGACGACGGCGCGGCTGCGCTCGAGGTCCTCGTTCGTCAGCACCTTCTCGCGGTACTCCTTGAGCCCGGCCGTCCGGCCGACGCTGAAGATGTCCTGCCGCATGTCCCTCCAGACCCAGTCCTTCGGGTACCACAGCGAGAGAAAGCGCGGCTGAAAACCGAGAGGCTTGCCGTCGTCATCGACGCCGAATCTGCACGCGAGGTAGTACAGCGCCAGCTGAACGTCCGACATCTCAGGCCCGAAGTACGCTTCGTACGCGTACTTCATCGGCTTGCCCGAGCCGGTCTTGTAGTCGACGACCTCCACCTCGCCGTCGCCGACGTCGTTGACCCTGTCGATCTTGCCGACGATCTCGACGCCGTCCAGCTGGAGGTGAAATCGCCGCTCCACGTCGAGAGTTCGCAAGCGGCGGATCAGCTGCAGCCCGGTGACGAATCGGATGTAGTTGCCGAGGACCGTACGCACCTGGAGCTCCTCGCGCTTGCGGTCCAGCACGCCCTCCATGTGCGACAGATACGGTTCGAGGTGGGTCAGCAATGAGGCCTCGAGCCACTCGCGCTGCTGCTCCGGCGCAAGCGGTCGCCAATCCGGCTCGTGGACGTGGAAGTCCTCGAGAACCTTGTGGAGAAATCCACCGCGCTCCATGGCCACCGATCGCGGCTCCTCGACCAGCCCCGGGTGGTGGTTGTACCAGTAAAGGCGAGGACACTTCAGGTAATCGTTCAGCGTGGTCGGGCTGAAGTGCCCGATCTCGACAGCCTCGGGGTTGCGATCGCCACCGTACGGTTCGTAGGGCTCACCCGAATCGCGATCGGTGAGGAAGGCGAGGTCGAGGCCAAGCGCGACCACCCTGCCGGAGCTGCCGTTAGCCAGCCCGTCTCGGTGGGCCGCAATCAAGACCTCTGCCTCGCGGGCGAGCAGGACGTCCCTGGGCAGCAGCCGACCGGAGGCCCGAGTCAGCTCTCGAGATTCGGCCTCGGGCGCCGCCAAGCCGAGAAACACCGAAGGGCCGGCCTGGCGCAGATACGAGTCGGCGTAGGTGATATAGGCGCGACGCTTCGCTCGGGTCATCGCCACGAACGCGAGGCGTGCCTCCTCCGCGAGGTGGCCGTCGGGGTCCGAGGGCCACGACGGCATGAAGCCGACCTTGAAGCGCTCCAGCCAGGCGCGGTCGTCCGCTTCGAGCAGCGGATGCGGGCGGGCGGCCACCGGGAAGAGGCCGTGGGCGAAGCCTGAGCAGAAAACGACCTCGAACTCGAGGCCCTTCGCCTGGTGGACTGTCAGCACCTGAACCGACCCTGGGCCCTGCGCACGCTCCCGCCTGGACGCGGCCGCCTCCGTATCGTCAGCCGCGGCGCTGAGCAGAGCGTCGAGCGAGCCGGAGATGTCGCTCAGCAGGGGGAGCACGCCATGCAGCCGCTCATGCACTGTCTCGATTCGCTCGAGCCCGTCCATCGCGGCGCGCAGGTCGTCAATCGCCTCGGCGCGCTGGTCTGCATCCAGGTCTAGATCAAGAAGGCGGCGCATGGCGCCGTCCTCGATGAGGACCGAGTATGCGAGAGCGGCCAGCGGCAACCGCGAAGCCCGGCCGAGCAGGCGGTATCGGGCGACCATCGCGGCGTGAAGGCTGTCGAGCTCGCCCGGTGCGAGGTGCTCGAGGTAGTCGGGCACGGAGCCGGTTTCGACTGGCGCCTCACCTCCCCACGGCAGCGGGTAGCGCTGGGGATCTCTTGCGGCCAGGACGTACATCAGGCGCCGCACGACGCGTGTGAGGGGCCGGCTCTCCTCTCGGGCGTGCGCCCGAAGCCGGCTCAGTGTTCGGGCGCCAACGCCGCCGAGGCTGGATGAGAGAGCGCCTTCGAACGCGCCCGGGTCGTCGGGCTTGCGAAGGGACTCCAGGTAGCCGACCAGGAATCGAACCACCTCATTGCGGGAGATGGCGCCCGATCCGCGCACCTCATAAGGAAGGCCAAGCGCCCGCAGCGCTTCTTCGAATGGCCCGCCAAGCACAGTCGTGCTGCGCACCACGATGGCGAAGTCGCTGAGCCGAAGCTCTGGCGATTCGGCGCGCATCCGCTTGATCTCTCGAGCGCAGAAGAACGCCTCGTCTACTGCGTCCCCTTCGCGAGCGACCACGACAGCCGGTCGCGGCCGCGACGCGCCGACTGCCCTGGTGCGCCGTGGTTGGCGGCCTGGTTGTGTCGCCGAGAGCAGGCGCTCACCCGCGTCGAGCGCTTCCTGCGAGCACCGGTGGCATTCCTCGAGCCACTGCGTCGCGCCGCCGTAGACGGCTGAGAAATCGTCGCTGAGAAGCCGCGGAACCGTGCCTCGGAATCCGTAGATGGACTGATCCGGATCGCCGACCACGACCAGTCGAGGGTGCGCCTCTGGCGGCGCCAGGAGCTGCAGGAGCTCGAACTGGGCTGGGTCTACGTCCTGGAACTCATCGACCAGGATCAACCTGAAATGCGCGCGCAGGCGCTCGCGCAAGGCGAGGTTCGATTGCAGGAGCTCGATTGCGCCGACGATCAAATCCCGGAAGTCGACCATGCGACCACGCTGCATTCGTTCCTGGTATGCCTGGTAGGCGGCGGCAAGAACGCGCAGGCGGTCCCCGGCGCTGGCCTCGGCGGCGAGCAGAAGCGCCGAGGGGTGTACGAGGTTCTGCTTCATCAGCGCGACGAACGTCAGCAGGTCGTGGGCGAAGGCCTCTGAACGCCGCACGCCGGCGAGGCCCCCGAGTAAGTCGGATTCCATTTCCGACAGCACACCGCGCATCACTATCGACTCCTGGAAGGCGTCGATAAGAAGGCGCTCCGGGTCAGGCGAATGCTCGCGAAGCAGGCGTGAGCAGAAGCTGTGGAACGTGGATATCCAAGCCTCCCCATAGTCATCCTGCAGGCGTTCGTCGATGCGCCGGGCAAGCTCGGCGGCGGCGCCGGTCGAGAACGTGAGCACCAGGATCCGGCCCCGGCCGGCGACGCCCTCGCGGACGGCCTGCTCGTAGAGGTCGACCAGGGCGTGCGTCTTCCCGGTGCCCGGTCCGGCAAGGACGCGGAGCGGGCCGTCGATGTCGTGGATGTTCAGTGGCAAGTTTCCCCTTTGGTCAGGGGCGGGCGTTCTGATTATGCCGGGGGGCCTGTTCCGAGGTCAGCCCCGCGTGTAAAGGGTGTTCCAAGAAAACGCCCCTCTCCCCGACCCTCTCCCCCCGGGGGGAGAGGGGGATGTCAGCGCGCGGGCGAGGCAGACTCAGATTTAAGGGCCCTTTCGATCTCCTCCAGCTCGTCCGCCGAGAGCTCCCGATTCGACAGCATGGCGACGTTCTCGTCGAGCTGAGTCACGCTGCTCACGCCGATGATGGCGGAGGTCACCCGCGGGTCTCGCAGGGTCCAGGCCAGCGCCATCTGCGCAAGGGATTGCCCGCGCCGGTCCGCGATAGCGCGCAGCGCGCGAACCTTGGTCAGCGTGTCTTGTGTGATCTGCTCGGCCGACAGGTAGCGCGAATGGGTTGCCCGCGATCCGTCTGGAACTCCGGTCAGATACTTGCCGGAAAGGACGCCCTGCGCCAGCGGCGAGAAGACGATGCAGCCGGCCCCTTCAGCCTCGAGAACAGCGAGCAACCCGTCGTCCTCGATCCACCGATTGAGCATGTTGTACTGCGGCTGGTGGATGAGAAGTGGCGTGCCAAGTCCACGAAGGATGGCAGCCGCCTTCTTGGTTTGGGCGCTCGAGTAAGCGGAGATGCCCGCGTACAGCGCCTTGCCGTGGCGCACCGCGGTGTCGAGAGCGCCCATCGTCTCTTCCAGAGGCGTGTCCGGGTCGAAGCGATGCGAGTAGAAGATGTCGACGTAGTCGAGGCCCATCCGCCGAAGGCTCTGGTCAAGGCTGGCGAGCAGGTATTTTCGCGAGCCGAGGTCGCCATACGGTCCGGGCCACATGTCCCAGCCGGCCTTTGTCGAGATCACGAGCTCATCTCGAAATGGGGCCAGGTCGCTTGCCATGAGCCTGCCGAAGGTCTCCTCGGCCGCGCCATAGGGCGGGCCGTAGTTATTGGCCAGGTCGATATGCGTGATGCCCAGGTCGAAAGCGCGGCGGACGATCGCCCGACTGGTTTCGATCGGCCGTGTGTCGCCGAAGTTCTGCCACATGCCCAGCGAGAGCTCGGGAAGCTTCAACCCGCTGCGGCCGCTGCGCCGGTAGCTGATGGCGGAATAGCGGGCGGAGTCGGGCACGAAGGTCATGAGGCGCTGACCACTTTATCGCGGGGCCGGACGCGGCCAACCTGCCAAGCCACCGCCACCATCCCGGCGAGGAATACGAGCTCCAACAGCGGCCACTGGTCGAGGTTTGGCTGCAAGCCGCTCAGCACTGCATAAGGGGTGGCCAGCAGCCAGCCGGCGGCGAGCGGCACGCGCCAGACCGGTGCCGGGCATTCCTCCCAAACGATCAAGGCGGCGACCGTGAGCAGGCAGAAATCAGATGCGTGCAGGTACGGAACCGCCAGGAGCGAGCCGAGGATGCCGACCACCAGGACCAGCCCTGGCGAGTGGCGAAGCCTGTAGGCAGCGGCGAGGACTGTGACGATGATGACGGCGCGGAGCGCAATGGCCACCAGACCCCGAACTCCTAGAGCGCGCTCCAACGTCAGGGAGTCAGCCCCGGACGGCAGCGGCCCGGTGAGCTGGCTCACATATGCGGACACGCCGTCACCGCCCAGGCTCACGAAAGCGATCACTCCGATGATCGCGCCCACCAATGTCACCGTCGCGAAGGTCTTGAATCGCCCAGCCGCCATCAAGGCGAAAGGGACGAGGAAGGCGGTGTTCGGCTTGAGCACCAACAAAGAGAGCGCCAGGCCCGCCGCCACGTTGCGCCGCTCACGAAGAAGGCGCCACGCGACAGCGACACCGGCCGCCACCAACGGCACGACCTGTCCAACGTGAACGGCTTCGAACACCCACCACGGAACCACAGTCGCGGCGACCAGGATCCAGCGGGCCGGGCCCCGGCTGATGGCTGACCAGGCCACCGCCCCGGCAAACGCCACCAGCGTGAGGGCGGCCCAGATGTAGAACGAGGCCTGGTATGGCAGCGGATTGAATGCCGCCGCCAGCCACGCGACCGTGGGCGGGCTGAGGTACGGCTGGGCGACCTCCCCCGGATCCAGCACCTTCTGGACCACGGCGACGCGGGCCTGGTCGTAGATGTGAGACCAGCCCTGCTCCAGCCCTACCCGCGCGGCAGCTTCGTATGTGTGAAAGTCGATGCCCAACGGCTCCGGGCGGTACGCGTAGTCCAGTACGAGTGCGACGCCGATGGCCAGCAGGACGAGCGGCAACATGAGGCGCCGTGCGAGGCTCACTGCTTGACGTTACAGCGCGCATATAGTCGGACGCCATGGCCACCTCCGGCGTGATGCGCAAACCGGGCCTTCGCCTGTGGGGAGCGCTCGTCGTCATAGCCATCGTGCTCCAGCATCTGCCCGCCTTCTTTCACCGTCTGCTGGACGGTGACGAGGCGATCTACGGCTCCATCGCGGCGCTGATGAACGGTGGCGGAGCTTTGTACGCCGCCGGTGGCATCGACAACAAGCCGCCCGGAATCTTCTGGGTGTACGCCGCCACTTTCGACGTTGCGGGCGCCTACCAGATGACGGCGATTCACGCTGTCGGGCTGATCGTGATGATCGCGACCTGCGGTGTCCTCTTCGTCATCGGCCGCTCCCTCGCGGGGGTGCGTGCAGGCCTCCTGTCAGCCTTGCTCTACGGCATTCTCACCGGCGCCGGCAATCCCCGCCTGCTGGCTTCGAACACCGAGCTGTTCATGATGCTGCCGCTGTCGGCGTCCGTCCTTCTAATGGTGCGGCGACGGTGGCTGTGGTCGGGAGCGCTGCTGGCGGCGGCGGGTGCGTT